>JAFAHG010000272.1 GCA_019237315.1 Actinomycetota bacterium | reverse complement strand
ATCGGACATTTCGCCGCCGCCGCGGCGGCGGTAGGCTCGTCGCCTATTGGGGAGGGAGGTGGGTTCCCGTGTTCGCGGGAATCCGCGAACACGGCCCGGCGGCGGTCGGTCAGGCGACGCGGGGAAAGCCGGGGGTCGACAGCACGCGGCCGTCGGCGAGGATCGTCAGTGCCTCGTAGCCGCCGCGCAGCCTCGCCGTCCAGTTCGGGCCGGCGGCGCCCATCGCGAACGCCGCAGTGGCGTAGGCGTCGGCCGTCCCGAGATCCGGGCCCGTCACCGTCACCGACAGGACGTCGTCCGGAGCGCGGCCGGTGTGCGGATCGACGACGTGGTCGCCGCGGGCGTAGGTCCCCGACGTCGCGATCGCTCCATCACGCAGCTCGACGACCGCGGCGACGCGGTCGTGCTGCTCAGGATGCTCGATGCCGACGCGCCACTCGAAGTCCGGCAGCGCGCCGCCGGCGAGCCAGATGTCGCCGCCCGCATTCACCGCGAAGTTCCTGAGGCCCGCCGACTCGAGAAGCGCAACGCCGCGGCCGACCGCCCAGCCCTTCACGTAGCCCGACGGGTCGAGCGATCCGTCGAAATGCGAATCGAAGTATCCGCCCGTTTCGGCACGCAGCTCCTCGCACCGGGCGAGCACGTACTGCACGGCCGGATCCGCATCTTCGACCTCGAGCTCACCGCGCCCGATACGGCTGATCTCGCTCTCAGGCTTGTAGGTGCTGAACGTCTCGTCGACCCAGCGCAGCCACGCCCACATCGGCGCGAGCGCGTCGGGCCCGGCGTCGTCGCGCACGTCGACGACGATCGGCATCCCCATCACGTGGCGCACCGTCGCGGCCATCGCTACAGCTTCGAGAGCGCCGACTGCAGCGACTGCTCGAACGCCTGGCTCGTGTACGTCGCGCCCGAGACCATCTGCACGTTCGACGTCTGCGCCTGCAGGAACTCCTGGCGAAGGATCGGCAGCGCCTGCGACATGATGTATTGCGAACGGTCGGTGTGGTACGTGTACGAGCCGCCGAGATCGAGGTACTTGCGCGTCGTCTTCTTGCCGACGGTCGTGAGCCGCACCGTCACGTTGACCGTCACCTGACCCCAGCGGTCCGCCTGAGCAGGTGTGCCGTTCAGCTTCTTCGTGACCACCTTCTTGACCGCTTTCGTGTGTGTCACCGCGGCCGCCGCATCGGCGACCGGGACGGCGAGCACGAGCGCCGTCGCGATGATCGAGACTTGCTTTCGCATCGTTTCTCCTCCTAGAACGCGAACCGTTCGACGTGGACGTACTTCCTCGGGACGTGCAGTGCGCGAACCGTCCGCTCGATCGCCGACGTCATCGCTGGCGGCCCGCACAGGTAGATCTCTCGCTCCGAGACGTCGGGCACGAGTTGACGCAGATGCTCCGGCGAGAGCAAGTTCCTACCTTCTTCGACCGCGTGGTCGCCTGCGACGACATGCAGCTCGGCGCCCGTCGCGGTGAGCTCGTCACGCAGGACCGCGTCGCTCTCGCGCAGCACCCGGTAGACGACGACGATGTCGCCGTCCATCTCGTCGAGCAGCGCGCGGATCGGCGTGACGCCGATGCCGCCTGCGATCAGCAGCACCTTCTCGCGTCGCCGCGCAGCCGCGGTGAAGACGCCGAAAGGACCCTCTGCAATCACGCGCGTGCCGGGTCGCAGCCGGCCGACCGAGCCCGTGAAGTCGCCAAGGCCCTTCACAGTCAGCCGCAGCGCATCGGGAGTCGGCGCCGCCGAGAGCGAGAACGGATGCGCCTCGTACCAGCTGTGGCGCGTGAGAAACCGCCACAGGAAGAACTGGCCCCCAGCCGCGTGCAGCCGTTCGAGCCGCTTGCCGGTGATGCGCAGCGACACGACGCCGGGACCTTCTTCCCTGACTTCGGCGACACGCAACCGGTAGCGGAAGGCGTTCGCGGCCGGCACCACCACGCGAAACACGATCAGTACGGCGAGCGTCGCGAGGTAGAGGCTCTCCCAGTAGTACTGCGCGGTCGTGTCGAGGACGAGCTCGTTGCCGGTCGGAATCTGGTGGAACCACCCGAGGGCGATCGCCGCATACGCGGTGAAATGCAACGCGTACCACCAGCGGTAGTCGAGGCGGCGACGAACGACGACGATCGAGCTGAAGACAACCGCGACGAAGAGGAACGTGCCGACGGTGGCGACGATCATCCCGGGGTAGTGGCCGTGCCAGATCATCGTCGGGATCTCCTTGCCGACCGTGATCCGGTCCATGTCGGCGTAGCCCCAGATCGAGAAGAAGACGTGCGCGAGGATCAGGTAGAGGCACGCGTGGCCGTTCCAGCGGTGCCAGACGGTGAGGCGGTCGAAGCCGACGAGGCGCTCGAGCGGGCGTAGACGCGCGAGGAGTAGCACCTGCAACAGTGCGAGATACGCGCCGAGGAGGCCGGTGATCCGCGCGATGCTCGTCAGGAACTCGCCCTGCGAGTGAACCTTGGTCACGTTGCCGCCGTGCCACCAGAGCCAGACGATCGCGGCGGCGTTGCCCACGCCAAGGACGGCGAGCACGGTGACCGTCAGGGCACGGCGGGCGCTCCGCGAGTCACGGCCTGTGACGGCGGCCGGGCGCCGGACGCCCCGGGTGAACACCGTTTCCATGGCGCCCCAGTGTTCCCGGGAACTGTGAACAGGAGATTAGAGGCGCCTGTGCAGGCGCTCAGAGACGCCGCACGCTGCGGCCGAGCGACAGGAGCGTGTCCAGCTCGTCGACCGCAGCGGCCCGGCACGCCGCGAGGTACATCCCGACCGCGACGGCAAGGGCGATCCCGAGCGAGACGATCTGGCCCCCGATCGACCGGCCGACCGAGGCATCGAGTGCGCGCCAGATGCCCCACCCGGCGCCGGCGGCGAGCGCCGAAGCCACGGCGATCCGCGCCACCTCGGCCACCGCATCCCGCAGGTCGAGGTCGCCTGCGCGCCGCCGCAGCAGCACGACGAGCGCTGCCGTCCCGGCGAGGTTCACGACCGACGTCGAGAGTGGAATGCCCCACGTGCCGAGGTGGTAGAAGGCAGCGTCGAGCGCCGCGTTCAGTGCGAGGTTCGCAAGCGCGATGAGCGTCGGGATCCAGTTCGACTGCAGGCTGAAGAACGCGCGGTTGAGCAGGAGCATGGTGCCGTTGAACGTGAGACCGGCGGAGAATGCGGCGAGCGCCGCCGCGACGACCGTCGTCTGGTGCGCGGTGAAGCGGCCGTGTTGGTAGAGCAGTCGCACGATCGGCGTTGCGAGCACGGCGGAGAGCGCGCTCGCAGGGACGAGCAGGAACGCGATCTGCCGCAGTCCGTTGGAGACGGTGGAACGAAATGCGACGTCGTCACCCCGCGCCGCGGCGCGGGCGAGCGACGGGAAGAGAACCGTCGCCACGGCGACGGAGAACATCCCCTGCGGGAGCATGTAGATCCGGAACGCACGGTCGATCGCAGTCGGCGCGAGATTCGGGTCGATGAGGCGCGATGCGAAGAGCGTGTCGACGACGGCGTTGAAGTTGATCAGGCCGAGGCTGATCGTCACCGGCACCATCAAGACGAACACGCGCTTGACCGCCGGGTCGCGCCAGTCGAGCACGAGCTGCAGGTGACCGTCCCTGCCCCGAAGCCAGGGGATCGGCAGCAACACCTGGATGATCGTCCCAACGAGGATCGACGCCGCGTACACGTAGAGCTTGGCGTCGATCCCGTGGGCGTGCGGGACGCCGACGACGAGTCCGACGATGATCGCGACGTTCCAGAACACCGGCGTCAACGCGGGAACCGTGAAGTGGTCGTACGAGTTGAGGATCCCGACGACGATCCCGGAGACGCCGAGCAGCGCGACGATCGGGAAGAGAATGCGCGAGAGTGTCACCGCCAACGCGCGGTCGCCGCCGGGATTGCCGAACGGGGCGATTACCCAGGGCGCCAGCACGATGAAGAGCGCGGTGAGCCCGCTCAGCCCGAGGAGCATCAGCCAGAAGAGCGTGGACGCAACCCGCCAGGCCCGCTTTCGCTCGCCCTTCTCGAGCAGCTCGCTGAAGACAGGGACGAACGCCGACGAGAGCGCGGCGTCAGCAAGGAGCGCGCGGACCAGGTTCGGCACCTGGAACGCGACGGTGAACGCGTTGATGCGACCGGCCGCGCCGAAGTAGTACGCGGCGACGACCTCGCGGACGAGACCGAGGACGCGGGATACTCCGGTCGCGACCGCGAAGATCAGACCCGAAACCGCGAGCCGGCGCCGCGGCGGCTCGGGAAGAGCAGGACCGACGACGGTATCGGCGGTCTCGCTCACGCGGCCACCTTACGCGCAGGAGCGGCCGAAAACCCGGCTCTGGTACCATCCGCGAGCCCGCTCTGGCGGGCATTTTCACGCCATGCCGAACATCAAGCAACAGAAGAAGCGCGTACGCACGGCCGCCGAGCAGCGGTTCGAGAACCTGCGCTACACGTCGACGATCAAGACGCTCACGAAGCGACTCTCGGCCGCGGTCGACGGCGGCGACGCGAGCGCGATCGAGTCCGAGCACAAAGGGCTCGTCAAGCTCATCGACCGCGCGGTCTCGCGCGGCGCGTTGCACCGCAACGCAGCGGCGCGCAAGAAGTCGCAGGCCGCACGGCTCGTCGCGCCGAAGAAGTAGCTCTCAGCCGCGCGGCTGTGTGACGTCGACGAGCGCGCGCTCGAGCTCGAGGTCCGGCGCCAGGCGGGAGCCGCCCTTCAACGCGTGGTCGAGATCCGCGAGGCGGGTCGTCACCCGCCGCAATTCCTCGCGGCTGTAGTTCCGCGCCTGCGCGTAGAGCTTCTGCACGTAGAAGGGATGCTGTTTCAGCCGGGCGGCCGCGTCCTTTGCCGACAGGCCTTCGGCCTCGAGCGCCTGGCAGGAACGGATGCGTGCGACGTGACTCGTCAGCACGCCGGCGATGCGGGGGATCGTGCGCGACCGCGGGTCGCACGAACGTTCCAGCATGTTCTCCGCCGCCGTGAGAACGCCCGCGACGTTGCGTGACCCCCACGCGTCGGTGAGGGCGAAGCTCGTCGCTTCTGCTCGCCCGGCGACGAGGTCGAGGACGTTCGCCTCCGTGATCCGCTCGCCGGCCGACCAGGTGACGAGCTTGTCGACCTCGAGGGCGAGCTCGTAGAGGTCGTCGCCGACGAGCTCGATCAGCGCGCGGCACGCTTCGGGCTCGGCCGCTGCGCCGTTCAGCTTGAACTGCTCGGCAACCCACCCTTGCAGTCCACGCTGCGGGACGTCCCAGAGCAGGACGTCGCCCGTCGCTGCGACGGCTTTCGCGATCGGCGCGTCCTTCTTCAGCTCGCCGCCGACGAGCGCGAGGGTCGTTGCGGGTGCGGGCGCCTTCAGGTACGCGCCGACGGCTTTCGCATCGTCGGCCTTCCACGCCTCGACGCCGTCGACCACGATGAGCCGACCGTCGCCCGCGAACAGTCCGAGTGCGTTCGCAGCAGCGACGACGTCGGGGCCGCGGGTCTCGGCGGCGGAGTGTGTCTCGACTGCGTCGGCCGCGAACCGCGCGCGGAGGCGCTGGACCGCGCGGTCGACCTTCGGCCGGTCGCTTCCTGCGATCAGATAGGCAGGCTTGAGCTCGTCCGCCATCGCCGCCAAGCATAGGCCGCGATGAGGAGCGTGCCACCGGCTGCGGCGAACGCGCGCGCGCTCTGGATCTCCGCGAACGGAATCGCAGCGACGACCCGCGCGCAGAGAGCGATGTACGCCGCCACGATCCCGTCGAACCAGGCGAGCACGGCCGCGGCCGACGGGCTCGCCGCGTCGATCGCGGCGGTCGCGAACGCAAGGGTGAGCAGCAGGGGCATCGCCGGTTCGGCAAGCAGATTCGCGAGCACGCCGAGCAGCGGAAGGTAGTGGAACTGCAGGATGAGGATGGGCGCGGTAACGAGGCCACACGCGCCGGAGACGGCGATGCCACCCCGCACACCACGCGGGAGCGGATATCCCTCGAGCCGGCGGTGGATCCGCGGCGCGAGGAGGAAGATCGCTGCGACTGCCGCGAACGAGAGCTGGAAGCCGGCGTCGTAGACGAGGTACGGATTCCACCCGAGCAGCACGATCGCTCCCAGCAACAGGACGTACCACGCATCCCGCATCCTCCCCGTGAGCCACGCGAGCGATGCGACCGCGCCGGAGACACCCGCCCGCACCACGGACGGCTGCGGGCCCACCGCGAGGACGTACGCGCCGATCGCCGCAAGCGCCCCGAGCTCTCCGACGACCCGGCTCAGCCCGAGGAGCCATGCGACACCGAGGACCCCTGCCGCGACGAGCGCGACGTTCTGCCCCGACACGGCGAGCAGGTGGTAGAGCCCGGATGCCTGGAACTCCTGTCGCGTGCGCGGAGTGAGCGCGGCAGTGTCCCCGAGCACGATGCCTTCGAGGACCGCGCGCCGACCACCCGACAGACCGGGTGCGATCGAACGCGCGAGACGGGCACGTATGCGATCGGCGATTCCGCCCAGCCCTCCGCGGTGCCCGACGATCTGCCAGCGATCCACGCGCAGCACGACGTGCACTCCGTGACGCCGAAGCCATGTGCGCTCGTCGAACCCGTGGGTCGGACCTCGCGGTTCGGCGACGACGACCAGCGCATCGAGGACTGCCCCCTGCGGAGGCGATCGTCCAGGTGCGAGTTCGAGCAGCACAGGCTCGGAGATCGACGAGCCGGCGAATCGACGGGTGCGCGCCGGAACGCGGATCCGGTACTGGCCGACGCTTGCGGGCGCCGTCACGACCACCGTCGCCCGACCCGCGCGGCCGACAAGCGGCTCGAGGCGGCTCGCGTCCAGCCGGTCGAGTCGTACGCTCCCCCACCACCACGCGCAGACGCAGATGAGTACTGCGGCGAGCAGTAGGCGCGTGAGTGGCACTTCGGCGAGCACGAGAGCCGCGCCGGTGACGACCGAACCGGCGAGAGCGGCGTCGTGCACGCGAACGAGGTCGGCGAGCGCGAGCCCGATGCAGGCGCCGGCCGCGAGGACGTGCGCGGGGAAGCGGAGCGCGATCACGGCTGCACAAGGCCACGAAGGTTCTCGATCCGCGACGGGCCGATGCCGGGAATCGCGTCGAGGTCGTCGACGGACGTGAATGGGCCGTGTGCCTGGCGGTACGCGACGATCTTCTCGGCCGTCACGGGGCCGATGCCGGGCAGGGCGTCGAGCTGTTCCGCGGTCGCCGTGTTCAGGTCGACCGGCGCCGACGGAGACGGGCCTGCCGTCGAGCCGGCAGCGACGGCTCCGATCCCGGGCACTAGGACCTGCTCACCGTCGGCGAGCGGGGCGGCGAGGTTCACGGCGTCGATCTGCGCGGCCTTCGTGCCTCCGCCGGCGCGGGCGACGGCATCGGCGACCCGCGAACCCTGACGAAAGCGGTACAGACCCGGGCGTCGGACGGCTCCCGCTACGTCGACGACGACCACAGCGGCCGCCGCACGAACCGACACCGCACGGGCCGGTCCCGCGGCGCGCGCCGTCTCCACGGTCACCGTTGCCGCGGGGTGTCCACCGAAGAACCGCGACGCGATGAAGAGCATCGCGAGCGCGGCGAGCACGACGAGGAGCGCGCGTCGGCGCGAGAGCGTGAACGAGGGCATGCGAAGAGCGTGCCGGAAGAGATGTCACGTGTCTGTGACGGCTCTGTGCCGAATGTGTGCAATCTCGTGCACAGCGCGGCTTACGCCGCGCGCGTCGCTACACGACGAGGTTGACGAGCTTGTCGGGCACGACGAACGCGCGCGGCTCCGCGCCGTCCAGGTAGCCACGGACCTTGGGCGACGCGGTCGCCGTCGCGATCAGCTCTTCCTCGGAGAGACCTGCGGGAACCTCGATCCGGTCACGCACCTTCCCGTTCACCTGCACGACGAGCTGGATCGTCGCGCGCTCGAGCTGCGTGCGATCTGCAGTCGGCCACGGCTCCGCCCAGAGCCGCTCGTGGCCGAGTCGCGCCCAGAGCTCTTCGGCGAGATGCGGCGCGTACGGCTGGATCAGGGAGACGGCAGTCTCGACGGCGAACCTCGACGCGGGGTCGTCGGGCGTGCGCGAGATCTCATTTACGAGCTCCATGACCGCGGCGACCGGCGTGTTGAACACGAAGCGCCGCTCGATGTCGTCCGTCACCTTGTCGATCGTCGCGTGAGCCTTGCGTGCAAGCGGCGTGTCCGTCCGCACGTCCCTCGCCTCTCGCTCGAGTTCCTCCTCGACGATGCGCCAGAGCCGCTGGAGGAACCGCGACGCGCCTTCGACGCCGCTCTCCTGCCACTCCTTGTCCTGGTCGGCGGGCCCCATGAACAGGATGTACACGCGCAGCGCGTCGGCGCCGAAGCGGTCGACGAGCTCGTCGGGCGAGACCACGTTCCCCTTCGACTTCGACATCTTCGCGCCGAAGCGATAGATCATCCCCTGGTTGAAGAGACGCGCGAACGGCTCCTTGAAGCCGACGATGCCGAGGTCGTACAGCGCCTTCGTGAAGAAGCGCGCGTACATGAGGTGCAGGATCGCGTGCTCGATGCCGCCGATGTACTGGTTGACGGGCAGCCAGTAGTCGACCATCTCGCGACCGAACGGCGCGGTGTCGTTGTCGGGATCCGTGTAGCGCAGGAAATACCACGACGAATCGACGAACGTGTCCATCGTGTCCGTCTCGCGACGCGCTTCTCCTCCGCACGAGGGACAGGAGACGCGTACCCAGTCCTCCGCTGCGGCGAGCGGAGAGCGCCCCTTCGGGAGGTAGTCGTCGACCTCGGGGAGCAGCACGGGAAGCTCGTCTTCCGGAACGGGAACGATGCCGCAGCGCTCGCAGTGGACGACGGGAATCGGACAGCCCCAGTAGCGCTGGCGGGACAGCAGCCAGTCGCGTAGCCGGTAGCTCGTCGTCGGGCGCCCCAGCCCCCGCTCTGCGAGCCATGCGACGATCCGCTCCTTTCCTTCCGGAGCAGGCACGCCGCTGAACTCGCCCGAGTTCACGAGCACCTCGTTCTCGCTGTGCGCGACGTACGGCTCGTTGCCGTCGACCTCTCCGCCGACCGGCGCGACGACCTGAACCACCGGCAGGTCGAACTTCTTCGCGAACTCGAAGTCGCGCTCGTCGTGTGCAGGGACTGCCATGACCGCGCCTGTTCCGTACTCCATCAGGACGTAATCTGCGACCCAGATCGGGATCCGCGCACCGTTGACCGGGTTGACGGCATGGAAGCCGCTGAACACACCCGTCTTCTCGTCGGCCGCGCGCTCCTCGATCTTCTTCGCCGCCGCATGCCGTGCGTACTCGAGAAGATCGGGTGTGCGCTCGGCGAAACGCTCGACGAGCGGGTGCTCGGGTGCGATCACGAAGAACGTCGCGCCGAACAACGTGTCCGGACGCGTCGTGAAGACGGGCACGTCCTCGTCGAGCTCGTCGATGCGGAAGATCACCTCCGCACCCTCCGAGCGACCGATCCAGTTGCGCTGCATCGTCAGCACGCGCTCCGGCCACGATTCGAGGAGCGACATATCGTCGAGCAGGCGGTCCGCGTACGCCGTGATCTTGAACATCCACTGCTCGAGGTTGCGAACCTCGACGAGATGTCCACAGCGTTCGCAGCGGCCGTCGATGACCTGCTCGTTCGCGAGTACGGTCTGGTCGTTCGGACACCATTTGACCGGCGCGCCCTTCCGGTACGCAAGACCCGCATCGAAGAGCTTGAGGAAGAGCCACTGTGTCCACCTGTAGTACTCCGGCTCGGCGGTCGAGACCTCGCGCGTCCAGTCGATCGACCACCCCATCCGCTTGATCTGCTCTCGGATCGCCGC
Organism: Actinomycetota bacterium; assembly: GCA_019237315.1. Lineage (GTDB taxonomy): Bacteria > Actinomycetota > Thermoleophilia > Gaiellales > Gaiellaceae > PALSA-600. Next base: position 6,686 of record JAFAHG010000272.1, on the reverse strand, counting down.
GATGTTCCGCTCGGTCACGTCACGCGGATGTCCACCCTCGCGGATGGCGGCGTTCTCCGCCGGAAGGCCGAACGCGTCGTAGCCCATCGGACGCAGCACCGAGTACCCGCGCCGCCGGCGCACATGCGAGACGACGTCGCCCAACGTGTAGTTGAGAACGTGCCCCATGTGCAGCTCGCCCGACGGGTACGGGAGCATCTCGAGCACGTAGGCCTTCCGCCCGTCGGCGGCGGGTTCGGCAGGGTTCGGCGTGACGAATGCGCGCGCCTCGTCCCACGTCTGCTGCCACTTGCGCTCGATTGCGTGCGGGTCGTATGTGTCCATAGAGACGAAAAAGCCTCTCGTGTGAGAGGCCGTCGGAAGCCTGCGCGGCGAACGCCGCGGGAAGCTTCCTGGGTCAGGTAAGGAGGAGGTTCACCGGGGCTGAGTGTAGCTCGGGTGGAGCGCTTTAACTGTTGTCGCGCGTGCGCGCGGGCGCACGGGACCCACCTCCCTCCCCGTGATGCCGACGAGGCTACCGGCGAAACCGCAACGCGTCTGTGCGGGAACCGCGCCGATTTCGTGCCGACTCGTCCACAGGCGGCAGGCAGAATCGGCACGTGCCCGGCCGCCCCGCGAACATCCTCCGCCTCTTCCCGCTCACTGCGGGCGTCGACGACGGCGAGCTGCGCCTCGGCGGCCTGACGGCGCGCGAGCTCCTCGACGCCCACGGCAGTCCGCTCGTCGTCTACGACGAAGCGACCGTGCGGGCGCAGGCGCGCGCGTACCGCGCGGCCGCGCCGGACGCGTTCGTCTGTTACGGCGCAAAGGCGTTCCCGAACGTCGCGCTCATGCGCATCCTCGCGGAGGAAGGGATCGGCGCGGACGTCTCGACCGCGGGCGAGTTTCGGTTCGCCGAGGCGGCCGGCATCACCGGCGAGCGGCTCGTCGTCCACGGCAACAACAAGAGCGACGAGGAGCTCGGTGCAGCGGCAACGGCAGGCTCGCTCGTCGTCGTCGACTCGCTCGAGGAGGTCGTCCGCGCGCGCGAGACCGGCGTGGCGCGCACGCTGATCCGCGTCACACCTGGCATCGACGCCGATACGCACGAGGCGATCCGCACGGCCCACCACGGCTCGAAGTTCGGACTGCCCCCCGACGACGCGCTCGAGGCACTTCGCCTCGCGCCGGAAACCGAGGGCCTGCACGTGCACGTCGGATCGCAGCTCCTCGACTCGGGCGCGGCGCTCATGGCAGTCGACTGGATGGCGACGTTCGCGGCGCGTGCACGCGCGGAGCTCAGGTGGGAGCTGCGCACGATCGACCTCGGCGGCGGGCTCGGCGTGCCGACGTCGCTCGACGACCCGCAGCTCGACGTGGAGGCGTTCGTGCCTGCGCTGCTCGCAGAGCTCGAGCGGGCATGCGAGCAGCAGGACATCCCACACCCCGGCGTCGTCCTCGAACCGGGGAGATCCCTCGTCGGCCGCGCCGGCGTGACGCTCTACAGGGTCGGCGCCGTGAAGGAGACCGCTGCGGGTCGCACGTGGGTCGCTGTCGACGGCGGTCTCTCGGACAACCCGCGGCCCGCGCTCTACGGCGCGAGGTACGCGGCGCTGCTCGCGAACCGCGCCGACGAGCCGCCGCATGGCACGTACGCCGTCGCCGGCAAGCACTGCGAGTCGGGCGACGTGCTGATCGACCGCGTCGAACTTCCCGAGCCGCGACGCGGCGACATCCTCGCCGTACCCGCAACGGGCGGGTACACGCTCGCCATGGGCTCGAACTACAACGCGGTGCCGCGACCCGCAGTCGTTCTCGTCCGTGACGGCAACGCGACGGTCATCCGCCGCCGCGAGACGATCGACGACCTGCTCGCGCTCGAGTCGTACTAGCGCCGCCGCGCGAAGAGCCGCCGCAGGAGAAGCAGACCTGCAAGGCCGGCGAGCGCCGACGCGACGCGCCGGGATGACTGCCGGACGTCGTCGCCGAGCGACTCCAGCGCGGAGTCGAGCTGCGCACGTTCAGCCCGGAGCTCGCGACGAATCGCATCGGGTGTGCGTCCGTTCTCAGCGCTCACGCCGCGCTCCGGCGAACAACACGACGGCCGCGCCGACGAGACCGGCAACGAGCACGAGCAGCAATCCGGCGACGACGAGGATCGCGAGCCACACCTGCATCACCGTCGCGAGCGCAGCAGCTGCCGCGGCGAGCAGGAAGACGACGAGCAGCGGAGCGAGCAAGACGGCGAGCAGGGCGAGCCCGGCACCGACGCCGACACGCAGGGCCGCACCTCGCAGCTCACGCGCACGCAACTCGAGCTCGAGCCGCGCCACACGCGCGGCGTGCTCGGCGACCTCGCGGGCGGTGTCGACGGGATTGCGCATGCAGGGCGAAGCCTACGGCGCGCTAGGCTCGCCCGATGGAGCTGCCGCCGAGCGCCCGCGAGGTGATCCAGTCCGGCGCGCTCGCCCATCTCGTGACGCTGAACCGGGACGGCGGGCCGCAGATCGCGTGCGTCTGGGTGGGCCTCGACGGCGACGAGGTCGTCTCGGCGCACCTCTCCGGGGCACAGCAGAAGCTCAAGAACATCGCGCGCGACCCGCGGGTCTCGCTCTCGATCGAGGCGCCGGGACGCAACGAGATCGGCATGCAGCACTACCTCGTCGTGCACGGCCGAGCGCGGATCACCGAGGGCGGCGCACCGGAGTTGCTGCAGGAGCTCGCGCAGGTCTACATCGGCCCGGGGACGACGTTCCCGCCGATGCCGGACCCGCCGCCGGGCTACGTCGTGCGGATCACGCCGGAGCGAATCGGCGGGATCGGCCCCTGGGCCTGACGAGCTGCGACTCGTTCACGTGCGGGTTCCACGGCGGGGCGAGCGGCGCCGCACGGAAGGACCGCTCGACCTGCTCGGCCGGCGGCTCGCCGTACAGCGTCGTGCGCTGACGGGGCACACGTCCCGCCGCGCGGATCAACGCCTCCATCTGCTCGGGACCGAGTTCCTGGCCGAACCCGGCGCCGGCGGCGCGCGAGATCGACTCGTTCATCAGCGTTCCGCCGAGGTCGTTCACCCCAGCCCGCAGCGCCTCGACGACTCCCGCCGGGCCGGCCTTCACCCACGAGACCTGCACGTTCTGGATCCACGGCGAGAGCGCGAGCCGCCCCACCGCGTGCATGAGGAGCACCTCGCCGAACGTCGGGCCACGTCGCGCGCGCCCGCGCAGGTAGATCGGCGCCTCCATGTGTACGAACGGCAGCGGGACGAACTCCGTGAAGCCGCCAGTCCGCTGCTGCAGCTCGCGCACGGCGACGAGGTGACGCGCCCACGCGCGCGGACCGTCGACGTGTCCGAACATGATCGTGTTGTTCGAGCGCAACCCAACCGTGTGCGCGGTCTCGTGCACGGTGAGCCACTGCGCAGTCGTGATCTTGTCGGGGCAGATGACCGCACGCACCTCGTCGTCGAGCACCTCCGCCGCAGTGCCCGGAAGCGACGCGAGGCCCTCGTCGCGCAGCCGTTCGAGGTACGGCCCGAGCTCGACGTCCAGCGTCGCCGCGCCCTGCCACACCTCGAGCGCGCTGAATGCGTGGACGTGCAACTCGGGGACAGCGGCCTTGATCGCACGGACGACGGACGCGTAGTAGTCGCCGTCGAACGACGGGTGGATCCCGCCCTGCAGGCAGACCTCTGTCGCACCGCGGTCCCACGCCTCCTCGCAACGCCGCACGATCTCCTCGTGCGGGACGAGGTACGGCTCACCGCGCAGGTTGGCCGCGAGCTTCCCCTTCGAGAACGCGCAGAAGCCGCAGCGGAAGTAGCAGACGTTCGTGTACTGGATATTCCGCGTCACGACGTACGTGACGACGTCGCCGTTCACCTCGCGCCGCATCCGATCCGCCGCGGCGAAAACACGGTGGCGCTCCTCGCCGCGCGCGCGAAAGAGCCGCGCGATCTCATCCTCCCCGAGCTCGGCTTCGTCGAGCGGAAGCGCGTCGCGTCGAACGACGAACGGAACCGCGCCGGGCTCGCCCGGCGACCACTCGTCTTCGCGCGCGAGACCGAGCGAGTCCGCGGCTCGCAGCACCGACGGCAGCACGCAAGGGTCGACCCACTCCGAATCGACGAAGCGCGGGTACACGGTCAGCCGCGGGGCGAGCTCGAGCCCGCGGCTCGCACACGCGCGACGCAGGGCCTCGACCTCGGGCCACGGCGCCTCGGGGTTGACGTGGTCGACGGTGACGGGCGAGATGCCGCCCCAGTCGTCGATCCCTGCATCGAGGAGAAGCGCGAAGTCGTCGCTCAGGTTCGGCGGCGCCTGCACGGAGACCTCCGCCGGAAGCAGGAGACGCGCGACTGCGATCGTCCACAGCAATTCCTCGACGGCCGGCTCCTCGGCCGCCGCCATGCGCGTGTCCGGCTTCGCGCGGAAGTTCTGCACGATCACCTCCTGCACGTGCGGCCCGGCGGCAGCGATCGCGCGCAGTGCGTCGATCCGCTCGGCACGCGTCTCGCCGATGCCGATCAGGATCCCCGTCGTGAAGGGAACGCGCGCCTCGCCCGCGACGCGGAGCGTCTCGAGCCGCTCGGCCGGCACCTTGTCGGGTGAGCCGAAATGCGGACCGCCGCGTGCCGACAGCCGCTCCGATGTCGTCTCGAGCATCATCCCCATCGACGCCGTCACCGGCCTCAGCAGCTCGAAATCGGCAGGCGTCATGACGCCGGGATTCGCGTGCGGCAGGAGCGACGTCTCCGTCACGACGGCACCGGCGCAGTGCGCCAGGTACTCGATCGTCGAGCCGAATCCGAGCGCCCGGAGCTCGTCGCGCGCGGCGCGGTAGCGGAGCTCCGGCTTGTCCCCGAGCGTGAACAACGCCTCGCGACAACCCGCCGCCTCACCTGCACGCGCGACGTCGAGCACCTCGTCGACCGGCATGTACGCGCGCTCGCCGCGCCGCGGCGGCCGGGCGAACGTGCAGTAGTGGCAGACGTCGCGGCACAGCTTCGTCAGCGGGATGAACACCTTCGGGCTGTAGGTCACGAGCCGCCCTCGCGTCTCGTCGCGTACGGCGCGTGCCTCCGCCATCAGCTCGCCGAGCGGGCGCCGGAGGAGCTCCACGGCTCTATCCTCGCACGATGCATCCGACTGCCGCGAAGGTCCAGGCACGGCTCGCGGAGCGCGGTCTCGCGGTCGAGGTGCGCGAGTTGCCGGCGTCGACCCGAACCGCGGCCGACGCCGCTGCCGCCTGCGGCTGCGAAACCGGGCAGATCGTGAAGTCGCTCGTCTTCGTGGTCGACGACGAGCCGACGATGGTGCTCTGCGCCGGCGACCGTCGCGTCACGCAGGTCGACGGCCGTCCCGCGACGGCGGAAGAGGCCCGCGCAGCCACCGGGTTCGCGATCGGCGGCATTCCCCCACTCGGGCACGACCGCGACCTCCCCACGCTCGTCGACGAGTCGTTGCGCCGCTTCGAGAACGTCTGGTGCGCGGCCGGAACCCCGAACGCCGTCTTCCAGGTCGAGACCGAGTCGCTGATCGCGGCGCTCCAGGCCGCATCCATTCAGCCGGTCTGAGGCGTTAAGCCTCCACACCCGCGAAAGCGGAGGTACCCATGAACGCACTCACTCGAGCTCTGTTGACGCTGCTCGCGGCGGGCGCCACCGGCGCCCTGCTCTGGCTCGCGTCGGCACGGTTCGACCTGCACCACACCGGCGGCTACTGGGCCGCGATGGGCGTCGTCGCAGGCGGCGGCTTGCTCCTCGGCCTCGCCCAGCTGCGCGGCGGCGGCGGGAACCCGCCCGGGTTCTTCCTGCTCGCGTTCCTGCCGACGGCGATCGCCGGTCTGTGGGTCATCGTCGCGGCGCAGCCGCACGCGAACCCGTTCCGCAATCGCGTCCGCACGTGGGACGGCGACCTCGGGATCACGCGGGCCGTGCACTTCATCTCCTCGTGGAACGGAGTGCTCGCGCTCGGGATCGGTCTCATGTTCGGCCTCACCATGGAGCCCGCCTGGGTTCTCGTGAGGAGCCGCGCGACCGCACCGGCCGCGATGGACACCGACGCGGCGGACGAGCCGCTGACGGCGGAGCGGCGTGAAGTCGTCGAGCAGCCGACGGTCACCCGCACTCCGACGCGGACGGTTCGGAGCTAGCCCTCCCTCCCGCCTGCCGCGAGCCCGTTCGCATCGACGACGGGCGCGCGGCAGGCGAACCGCTCGCACACGTAGACGGCGGGGAGCCCGTCGACAAGGCCCTTGCCGGTGAGCAACGGCACCGAGTCGGACGGCCCGACCGCGACGACGGAGCGCGGCTCCCACCGTTCGAGCGCGGCACGCGCGACAGGCGCGTCCGGCGACCCGACGATCGCGAGCTCGCGCGGCGGCGCGAGCTGCAGGTCGAGCGCGACGAGCGCCCAGCCGAACGCCGACGGAATGCGCTCGAGGGCCTTTCCGACCAGACGGAGGGCGCCGTCGGCACGCTGCGCGAGCGCGTCGTCGCCCCAGATCCGGGCCAGTCGGGCGAGCACGTAGGCGAGCATCGAGTTGCCGCTCGGAACCGGATGGTCCTCGAGGTCCTTGCGCCGCACGACGAGCTCCTCGCCGTCGTGCGGGGTCTGGAAGAATCCGCCGTTCACGTCGTCTGCGAACAGATCGACCGCGAGCAGCGCGAGGCGATGCGCCTCCTCGAGCCAGCGCAGCTCGCCGGTTGC
>JAFAHG010000074.1 GCA_019237315.1 Actinomycetota bacterium | reverse complement strand
TGGACGTCGCAGTGCGCCTTCGCCGTTCGCGGTGAGATCCCGAGCTCCAGGCTCAGCTCCTCGTTCGACATGCCCTGCGCGATCAGCTCGATCACCTTCCGCTGCCGGTCGGTGATCACCGAGGGGCCCCTGAGTGCCTGCATGGGGCGAAGCTACTGCCGCGCCCGCGGCGGCAACATTCGCCGAAGGGCGTATTACGCGAAGGCGCTCTTGTGGCCCCGCGTGTTCGCCGCCGCGGCCTCGTCACGGCCGAGCGCACCGAGACGGAGTAGCAGCTCGAACTCGTCGCGCAGGTGCGTCCGCATCATCTCCGGGCCGTCGGTCGCGATCGTGAACGGCACGCCGTGCTCGACGAAGGCGCCGAACGTCTCGCGCACCGCGTCCTCGCCCGACAGCGCCTTCGTCAGCAGGTTCGACGTCGGGCAGATCTCGAGCGTGATGTCCGCGTCGCGCAGCTTCGCCATCAGCTCGACGTCACCCGCGGCGAGGATGCCGTGGCCGATCCGGTCGGGGCGCAGCTCGTCGACGACCTCGTGCAGCTCCTCGACGCCGTGCCGGCCGCCCTCCTCGCCGACGTGGATCGTCACGCCGAGCCCGGCTGCGCGCGCCGCCGCGACGTGCGGACAGATGGCCGTGTAGTCGTAGCGCGCACCGCCGGGCCGCGGGCCCGCGATGTCGACGCCGACGACGCCGCGCGGGGCGTAGCGGATCGCCTTCTCGACGATCACCATGTTCTGCTCGGCGCTGAACGTCCGGTCCATCATCAGGATCAGCCCCGCGCGCACCTGCGGGTACTCGAGCGACGCGAGGTCGAGGCCGCGGATCGCCGCGAGGATGATGTGGTCGAGGTCGCGCTCGCCGCCGCGGTTTCGCTTCATCGGGTTGAACCGCAGCTCGAGTGTCGTGATCCCCTGCGAGCGGTACGCGCCGCCGATCGCCGAGTGCACCGAGCGCTCGACCGCCAGCGGCGAGCTCTGGATCAGCTCGGTGAGGTGGTAGATGCGGTCGAGCGAGTCGAGATCCGGCACGCCGCGCGGGTCGGACACGGTCACCATGCGGTCGAACTCCCAGAAGTCGCGCGTCGGCAGCGCGATCCCCTGCTCGTGCGCGAGGCTCCACATGATGTCCGACGAGACCGAGCCGCCGAGATGCGTGTGCAGCTCGGCGAGCCCCTCCGGGAAGAGACCTTCGAGCGGCGACTCGTCCACGACCGGCAGACCCGCCGCGCGCCACGCCTCGAAGCCGCCGACGACCTCGCCCGCGTCGACGCCGAGGTCGACGAGCGACGCGGCCGCGAGGCTCGACGAATAGCCGTGGTCGCACAGCACGAGCACTCGGTCGCCCATCTGGTCGAGCCGCCACTGGAGCACCGTCAGCGGAACGTGCAGCGACCCGGGGACGACGCCGTCCCGGCGCCGCGACGTCTCCGAGCGGACGTCGACGATCTGCGCCCCGTCGGCCGCGGCTTCCTCCGGCGAGAGGCGGCGAATCCGCGCCCGCGCCTGCTCGAGCAGCTCCTCGACGGTCACGAGCCGGAGTCTACGAACCGCCTGCCGTACGATCCGGCGGGTGGGGGAGCGCCCAGATCGGCTCGAGCGGCTGCCGCAGCAGTACTTCGCCGCGCTCCTCCGGAACGTCGCCGCCGCCGGCGCGGACGTCGTCGACCTCGGCCGCGGGAACCCCGAGGTCGGGCCCCCGCCGCACGTCGTCGAGGCGCTCGCCGCCGCAGCGACGAAGCCCGGCGCCGACGGGTACGCGCCGTTCCGCGGGCTGCCGAAGCTGCGCGAGGCGATCGTCGCCCGCTACCGCGACGTCTACGGCGTCGAGCTCGACCCCGAGCGCGAGGTGGCGGTCCTGCCCGGCACGAAGACCGCGCTCGTCGAGCTCGCGCTCGTGCTCGCGAACGAGGGCGGCACGATCCTGCTCGCCGATCCGTACTACCCGGACTACCCGTCGGGGATCGCGCTCGCCGGCGCGAAGCTCGGGCTCGTGCACCTCGACCCCGCGGCGGGGTGGACGCCCGATTTCGACGCGGCGCCTGCGGCCGCGGCGCTCTACCTCAACTACCCGACGAACCCGTGCGCGGTCTGCGCGCCGCCGGGTCTCTTCGCCGCGGCGGTCGAGTACGCGCAGCGCACCGGCACGACGATCGTCCACGACGCCGCGTACGTCGACCTCGTCTTCGACGGCCGCAAGCCCGAGAGCTTCCTCGCGACACCGGGCGCGAAAGACGTCGGCGTCGAGATGTGGTCGATGTCGAAGACCTACGGCATGGCCGGCTGGCGCATCGGATTCGTCCTCGGCAACGCGGAGATCGTCGCGCGCGTCAACGAGCTGAACGACCACACGCGCGTGGGCATCTACGCGCCGCTGCAGGAAGCTGCGATCGCGGCGCTCACGGGTCCGCAGGATTCCGTCGCGGATCGGTGCGCGACCTACCAGGCGCGCCGCGACCGCGTCGCCGCCGCGCTGCCGGAACCGCCGGTTTCCGAGGGGACGTTCTACGTGTGGCTCCGTCTGCCGGAAGGCGTCACCGCCGAGCGGCTCCTCTTCGAGCACCTCGTCGCCGTCGCACCGGGGGAGGGCTTCGGGCCGAGCGGCGCCGGCTGGGCGC
>JAFAHG010000192.1 GCA_019237315.1 Actinomycetota bacterium | reverse complement strand
GTCCATGAGCTGCTCGACCCACTGCGCCCATTCCGCGTCGGCGACCTTCCGCCCCCGCTTGTAGAGCCAGTGCGCGGCGATACCGTATTCGGCGGTCGCGTGCATCTCGCGCGTCCGCACCTGGATCTCGAGCGGCCGCCCCTGCGGCCCGATGACGGTCGTGTGCAGTGCGCGGTAGCCGTTGAACTTGGGCATCGCGATGTAGTCCTTGAACCGGCCCGGCATCGGCTTCCACAACGAATGGATGAGACCGAGCGCGCCGTAGCAGTCGCGCGTCCCCTCGTCACTGTCGCGCTCGACGATCACGCGCATCGCCGTCAGGTCGTAGATCTCGTTGAACTCGCGACCCTTCTTCGCCATCTTGTCGTAGATGGAATAGAAGTGCTTCGCGCGCCCGGAGATCTCCGCGGGCACGTCGACCTTGTCGAGCTCGCGCTGCAGGACGAGCGCCGCCTCGCGCACGTGCTCCTCGCGGTCGGCGCGCCGCTCCGAGACCATCTGCTTGATCTCCTCGTACTTGCGCGGGTGCAGCGTCTGGAACGCGAGGTCCTCGAGCTCCCACTTGAGCGCATGGATGCCGAGGCGATGCGCGAGCGGCGCGTACACCTCGAGCGTCTCCTTCGCCTTCCGAACCTGGGTCTGCTTGCCCATGTACTCGATCGTGCGCATGTTGTGCAGGCGGTCCGCGAGCTTGATCAGGATCACGCGGACGTCGCCCGCCATCGCGACGACGAGCTTGCGGTAGTTCTCCGCCTCCGCGTGCTCGCGGCTCTGGAACTGCACGCGCGTCAGCTTCGTGACGCCCTCGACGAGCTCCGCGATGTCCTTGCCGAACTCGTTGCGGATGTCCTCGATGCCGACGCCGGTGTCCTCGACGGTGTCGTGGAGGAGCGCGGCGGCGAGCGCCTCCTCGTCCATGCGCAGGCCGGCGAGGATCTTCGCCGCGCCCCACGGGTGGTGGATGAACTCCTGGCCGGAGCGGCGGCGCTGCCCTTCATGGGCGCGCGCGGCGAACTCGAAGGCGCGGGTCAGGAGCTCCCGGTCGGCATCGGGCTTGTACGCCTCGACCTCGGCGATGAGCTCGTCGACCAGGTCGTTGTGCCGTTCCAGGACCGCCATGGACAAATTCTACCCCCCTCCCTCCCGGACTCACCTCCGCGGGCCCGCACCGCGGAAGCAGGATTCCGCGTTCACCTCGGGAACGTCTCGTTCCCATGTTCAGACGCCGCCGCCAGACGAAGAAGCTCCTCCGGATCGCCCGGATGCTCTGCGCGATCGACGGGCTACGGGCGGCGTAACTCGACGCACCCCGTCGGTAACGCAGACGGACGCACGGGCAAAGCCCGCGCGTCCTGAGAGCGGCGCCGACAAGCGGCGCCTTACGCGGCGCGACGTAGCGGCTGCGGCTCCGCCAGGAGCTCCCGGAACCGCGACGACTCGAGCAGGCTGCGGCGCAGCCCGCCGTCGAGGCCGAGCTCGCCGAAGATCGCCCGCGCCTCGTCGCTCCACGCGCCCTCGCCGCGGCGCCATTCGTCCGCGAGCCACGCGCGCAGCTCGTCGTAGCGTTCCGGCGCGTCGAAGATCCTTCGCACGACGAGCTGCGGCGCGACGGTTCCGTTCCACCGGTTCTCCTGCAACCGGAAGGCGACGTCGTAGTGCCCGATGCGTCGCAACCGGTCGAGCTGGGCGCCGCTCCCGAATGCGATCGCAGAGCCCGCGTCGCGCCCGCGCTGGCGCACGCGGAAGCGCAGGTGCTTCCCCTCGCCGACGGTCGCGAGGTCGGACAGCTCGCACCCATCGATGAGCAGCGTGACACCCGGGTTGCCGAGACCGAACGGCGCGAGCCGCCCGAGCTCCTCGCAGAGCGGGAGGCCGAGCTCACGGCCGGCGACGACCGCGTCGACGACCGTGCGCGGACGGAGATCCTCGTCGCTCAGCACCTCGTTCGCGTGCGCGGCGAACGCAGCGGCGAACGCGTCGACCTGCTCGCGCGCGATGGTGAGACCGGCGGCCGCGCGGTGCCCGCCGAAACGCTCGAGATGCCCGGCGCACGCGGCGAGCGCGCCGTGGAGGTCGAAGGCACCTGGTGCACGCCCGGACCCTTTCCACGAACCGTCCGTTCCCGCGATCAGGACGACGGGCCGCCCGAACCGCTCGACGAGTCGCGACGCGACGATGCCGATCACGCCTTCGTGCCAGTCCTCCCCCGCGACGACGTAGCCGCGCGATCGGCGACGCTCTCCCGGCCACGACTCGATCTCGTCGATCGCCGCGCGCAGGATCCGCTCCTCGACTGCCTGCCGCTCGCGGTTCAGGTCCTCGAGCTGCTCGGCGAGCCGCGTCGCCTCGGCGTCGTCCTCCGTCAGGAGGAGCGACAGCGCGGCTTCGGGACGGCACAGCCGACCGGACGCGTTGATGCGCGGCGCGAGCCGGAACCCGATCGCGCCCTCGTCGCACGCGGCCGGGTCGACGCGAGCGCAGCGCATGAGCGCGCGCAGCCCGGGCTTCTGCGTCTGCGCGAGGCGGCGGAGGCCGCGCAGCGCGAGCGCGCGGTTCTCGTCGAGAAGCGGCACGACGTCGGCGACCGTCGCGAGCGCGACGACGTCGAGGTGCTCGTCGAGGAACGGGTGCTCGCGGCCGAGGAGCGCCTCCGCGAGCTTCCACACGACGCCGGTCCCGCACAGGCCCGTGAACGGGTAGCCGCCCTTCAGCGGCGCGACGACCGGACAGTCGGGAAAGACCTCGCCCGGGCGGTGGTGATCGGTGACGACGACCTCGAGCCCGAGCGACCGCGCGAGCGCGACCTCGTCGACCGCCGTGATGCCGCAGTCCACGGTGAGCACGACATCGACCTCGCCGGCGAGCCTCGTGAGCGTCTGGCCGTTCAGCCCGTACCCCTCCTCGAAGCGCGACGGAAGATGCCAGGACGGCTCGGCGCCGAGCTCGCGCAGCAGCAGCACGGCGAGCGCGGTCGCGCAGATGCCGTCGGCGTCGTAGTCGCCGTGGACGCAGATCCGCTTCCCCTCCCGCACGGCCGCCCGGAGGACGTCGACCGCGGCCGCCATGTCGCCGAGGAGCAGGGGGTCGTGCCCCGGGAACGCACCCGCGAGGAACCCCCGTGCGGCGGCGGGCTCGACGTAGCCGCGGCGGACGACGACGGCGGCGGTCGTCGCGCCGACCCCAAGCTCGTCGACGAGCACGCGTACGTGCTCGGGTGAGCACGGCGCGATCGTCCACGTTCCGTTTTCCATCGGACGATCGAGGGTACGGTCGTCGTCGGACGGATCCCGGACGGTGGATTTTCCCTGCTCACCTGCGTAAGGTCCCCCTCATGGCCGTGCTGAAGGCGATCGCCGCTTTCCTCGCATGCGCGGGGCTCGTCTGCGTATCCGCGCCGGCCGCCGAGCAGCTCACGGCGATCGCGCCCGGCGTCAGCGTGCTCGGGACGCGCCTCGGCGGTCTGACCGCGCAGCCCGCGGGCTCGACGATCGCGCGCCGCTTTGCGCGGCCGATCGTCATCGTGGCCGGCGCGAAGCGGATCAGCGTCGCGCCGGCGCAGCTCGGTGCACGCGCCGCCGTCGATGCCGCCGTCCGCTCGGCGCTCAGCGCGACGCCCGGCAGCCGGATCGCGCTCCCTGTCCGCTACTCGGCCGCCGCCGTCGCCGAGTTCGTCGGGAAGCTCGCGAAGGCCACGTATCGCCCACCGCGCGACGCCGTGGTGCTCGGCGCCGATGCGAAGGGGCCGACCTTCCGCCCGTCACGGAACGGCGTCGCGGTGCGGCAGGCCACGATGCGCGCGGCGATCGTCCAGGAGCTGACGAGCGACACGCGCGCGCCCATCGACCTGATGACGGCCCCCGTGCCGCCGAGCAAAACTGTCGCGAACTTCGGTCCGGTGATCGTCGTCACGCGCGGCGCGAACCGTCTCCGCCTGTTCGAAGGCCGGCGCCTCGTGCGCACGTTCCCGGTCGCGACCGGCCAGGCGATCTATCCGACACCCGCGGGCATCTGGCAGATCAAGGACAAGCAGATGGACCCGTGGTGGTACCCGCCGACCTACGACGCGTGGGCGAAGGGGCTGAAGCCCGTGCCTCCCGGACCCTCGAACCCGCTCGGCACCCGCTGGATGGGACTCACCGCACCCGGCGTCGGCATCCACGGGACGGACGCCGAGACGTCGATCGGCTACTCGGTGTCACACGGCTGCATCCGCATGCACGTCGCGGACGCGGAGTGGCTCTACCCGCACGTGCACGTCGGTACGACGGTCGTCATTCTCTAGGCAGCTTCACGCCGAGGTACGTCAGCAGTCCGACCGCGGCGAGCAGCGCGACGAAGCCGATGTAGACGAGCCGCTTGTGGCGGCTCCCGCGCAGCGAATGCGCCGCGGCGCGCAGCAGCAGGATGAGCGCGGCCAGCACGATTCCGCCGCCGACGACGAACGCAGGCACGAGCACGACCAACCGTTGCCAGAGCGGGACGGAGGCGACCACGGCTACACCGTAACGAGTGGCACCTCCACCCCTCCCGGGTATCCTGCAGAGGTGCCGGACACCGCCGGTGAGACGAACTACACCTCGGGCGAGGACTACGTCGTCGAGTTCCTCGGCTACCGCTTCTGCTTCAACGCGTTCGACTTCGAGCAGCGCGTCGTCGCCGCCGCGGTGAAGCTCGGACTCGTCGAGGTGAACGAGCTCGACGAGGAGGAGACCTCCGACCTCGTCGCGCTCGCCGCCCAGGGCGTGATCGACGCGCCGCAGTCGCGTCTCGGCCGGTATCTGACCCGCAACTGGGAGCGGCTCTCGCTCGTGCACGGCGAGTCGCTCGTGTACTGGTTGCGCAAGCTGATCTTCCGCGGCGCGTGGCTCGACCACCAGGTGAAGCGCGGCGCGCTCGAGATCGTGTGGGACGAGAGCGAAGCGGAGTTCGCCTACCAGCATCCCGGCGGCGGCCGACCGCTGCTCGAGCTCGCACCGGTTCCGTCGTGGCACGAGCTCCAGTACAAGCCCTAGCCGGCGTCACCTACCTCGCCGCGCTGCTCGGCGCGGACCACTACGCGAGCTTCCACGAGCAGCTCGCGCTCGGCGCGCTGACGTGGATCGTGCTGCTCGCAGCGCTCCGCCCGCACTCGTTCGCGGTACGCGTGCAGACGGCCGGCGTCGTCTGCTTCGCGACGGTCGGCGAGTTCACCGGCTCGATCCTCTGGGGCGTCTACCACTACCGGCTGCACAACCTGCCGACCTTCGTGCCGCCCGCACACGGGATCGTCTACCTGACCGGGCTCGCCCTCGCGTCGGCGTGGCGACGACACGCGCGGGCGATCGTCGCTGCCGCCGCGGGGATCGCTGCGACCTGGGGCCTGCTCGGTCTGACGGTGCTCCCGCGGCGCGACGTCGCGGGAGCGGTCGGTGTGCCACTGCTGCTCCTCTTCCTGTGGCGCTCGCGCAACCGGACGATCTACGCGAGCGTGTTCCTCGTCGTGACCGCACTCGAGCTCTACGGAACCGCGATCGGCACCTGGCACTGGGCCGCGAAGCTGCCCGGCCTCGGCATACCGGACGGCAACCCGCCGTCGGGCGTCGCGTCGGGCTACGTCTGGTTCGACGTGATGGCGATGCTCACCGCGCCTGCGGTGCTCAGCCTTCGAGCGCCGAGAAGGCGGACTGCAGCCGAGCCGACTCTGCCGCCGTCCATTCCCGCGTGACCGCCACGCCGAGGATCGCGGACGCGATCTCGGCGACGCGCAACCCGAGGCGCCGGCAGAGCAGCGTGAACCCGCGCGGCGCCGCATCGGTGTGCGCGACGAAGAGCACCCCGTTCGCCGCGCCGGTCAGCGCGAGCAGGTAGTACGAGCGGATTCCGGGGTCGCCGGCCAGCGCGCCGGGCGGCGGCGCGCTGCGAGCGTCCTGCACGCACTGCGGAAACTCCTGCGCGTCGAACGTCGTCCGCAACGCCGCGGCGAGCTCGCCGTCGGGCGCGGGCCGCCGCCAGCCTCGCTCCGCGACGCCGACGCGGTCGCCGTCCGCGAGGTACACGATGCCGAGCTCGCACGAGAGCGCCTCCGCGGCGACTGCCGCCAGTGCGACCATCGCATCCTCCACGGTCGACTGCGGAACAGAGAGCGCGGCGCGCACCGCTTCGAGAACCTCGAGCTCGTCGGCGAGCTGCTTCGCAGGCCCCGCGGGCTCGATCTCGCCGGCGACGGTGTTGGCAGCCGCCTGGAGCGTCTCCTCGTCGGCCGTGATCGCGTGCTCGGAGGCACCGAAGACGACGACGATGTCGGGCAGCACGGGAACGACCGCAGCTGCGCGCGCGTAATACGGACCGAATACGAGCTCGCGGCCGCCGTGGTCGAGCTTGACCGGCCGGCCGGTGCGGAGCGCCTCGGAGAGCGGCACCTCGTCGCCGATCGAGACCTCGACGATCCCGGCCCACCCCTCGCCGCGGCCGAGCCCGCCGAAGTGCACGAAGCGCTGGCCCGACACGCGCCTGAGGACAAAGACGTCTGCCGCGCCGACCGATTCGGCTGCCGCGGTCGTGGCGGTCGTGGCCATCGTCTAAGTATGGGCTAGAAAAGTGCGGAATTCTCGCGCAGGGCGCCGACGTGGGCCCGCCCGAGCTCCGTGACGATGCGCCCACGTGGCGTCCGCTGGAGAAAACCGAGCTGGAGGAGGTAGGGCTCGTAGACGTCCTCGATCGTCTCCGCCTCCTCGCCGAGGGCCACGGCGAGGTTCGACAGCCCCACGGGGCCCCCGCCGAAGCGCTCGACGATCGCGAGCAGGAGCTCGCGGTCGAACCGCTCGAGTCCGGCCTCGTCGACCTCGAGGAGCTCGAGCGCCTCGTCCGCGACGTCGGTCGTGATCACGCCGGCGTGACGGACCTCGGCGACGTCGCGCACACGGCGGAGGATGCGGTTCGCGATCCGCGGTGTCCCGCGTGCGCGCCGTGCGATCTCGTCGGCGGCGTCGCCTTCGACCTCGACGCCGAGGATGCGCGCGCTGCGGCGTACGATCGCGCCGAGCTCCTCCGCGTTGTAGAGATCGAGGCGGAACGTGAGACCGAATCGGTCGCGCAGCGGCGTCGTGAGGAGACCCGTGCGCGTCGTCGCGCCGATCAGCGTGAACGGCGGCAGGTCGAGCGTGAGCGTGCGCGCAGCTGCGCCCTGTCCGACGACGATGTCGAGCCGGAAGTCCTCGAGCGCCGGGTAGAGGATCTCCTCGATCGCGCGGTTCAGCCGGTGGATCTCGTCGACGAACAGCACGTCGTGCGGCTCGAGCGCGGTGAGGATCGCGGCCATGTCGCCCTTGCGCTCGAGGGCGGGACCTGCGACCTGGCGGATGCCCACGCCGAGCTCGCGCCGCACGATCTGCGCGAGCGAGGTCTTGCCGAGCCCGGGCGGTCCCGCGAGCAGGACGTGGTCGAGCGCCTCGCCCCGCGCCTTCGCGGCGTCGAGTGCGATCGCGAGCTGTTCCTTCACGCGCTCCTGGCCGACGAAGTCGGTGAGCGACTGCGGACGGAGCGAGCGTTCGAGCTCTTCCTCGGCGTCGTGCAGGGTCGTCGTGAGGACGCGCTCGCTCACGCGGCCGCCTTCAGCGCGTGACGCACCTGCTCCTCGACCGGCAGCGACTCGTCGACGCCCGCGAGCGCACGCTCCGCGTCGACGACCGTGTAGCCGAGCTCGACGAGCGCGTCGCGCGCGAGCGTCGCGGTCGGCGCGGCGGTGACGGCGCCGATCTTCTCCTTCAGCTCGAGCACGACGCGCTGCGCGGTCTTGCGGCCGATGCCGGGGATCGCCTCGAAGCGCGCGGTGTCCTCGCGCGCGATCGCGCGGCGCAGGTCGGCCGGCGTCGAGCCGGAGACGATCGCGAGTGCGACCTTCGGCCCCACGCCGGACACGCCGAGCAGCAACTCGAAGAGCTCGCGCTCGTCGGCGGACGCGAAGCCGTACAGCTGCAGCGCGTCGTCGCGGACGTGCAGGTACGTCTCGACCGTCGTCTCCTCGCCAACACGCGCCGCGACACGCGGCGTCGCAGCGACGAGGTAGCCGACGCCGCCGACGTCGACGACGACACCGGTGGCCGTGCGCGCGGCAACCGTTCCCCGGAGACGCGAGATCACGACGCCACCTTCAGCAGCGGCGGCGCGAGCGCGTGGCAGATCGCGACCGCGAGCGCGTCGGCGGCGTGGCTCGGCTCGGGAATCGCCTCGAGCGAGAGGATCGCCTTCACCATCCGCTGTACCTGCGCCTTGTCGGCGCGGCCGTAGCCGCACACCGCCTGCTTGACGCGCGCCGGCGCGTACTCAACGCATTCGAGCCCCGCGGACGACGCGGCGACGAGCACGGCTCCGCGTGCCTGTCCGACGGAGAGTGCGATGCGGGCGTCGGCGCCGACGTACGACTCCTCCAGGGCGACGGCATCCGGGGCGTGCAGGGCGATCAGCTCGTGCACCGCGTCGAAGATCGTGCGCAGCCGGAGCTCCACGCGCTCCTTGGCCGACGTGCGCCACCACCCGTGGCAGATGCCCCTGAGGCGCCCGTCGCTTTCGTGGACGATCCCGAACCCGCAAGCAGCCGTCCCTGGATCGATGCCGAGAACTTTCACGTGGAGAGGTTAGGGACGGGGTCGGACGTTCCTTCCGGCCCCCGAAACGGGCAGACGGGCCGCTACTAGCCCGCGACGGCCTCGAGCACCTGCTCGGGGATGTCGAAGTTCGCGTAGACGTCCTGGACGTCGTCGTTGTCCTCGAGGTCCTCGATCAGGCGCATGACGCGCTTCGCGGCGCTCTCGTCCTCGACGGAGACCGTGTTCTTCGGGATCAGCGACAGCTCGGCGGAGTCGACCGTGAAGCCGGCGCCCTCGATCGCATTGCGCACCGCGGCGAGGTTCTCCGGCGCGCTCGTCACCTCGAAGACGTCGCCGTCGCGCTCGATGTCGTCGGCACCGCCGTCTGCCGCGGCGAGGAAGAGCTCGTCCTCGTCGACGCCGTTCGCACCGACGACCACGACGCCGCGACGATCGAACTGCCACGCGACGGCCCCGGTGGCGCCGAGCGAGCCGCCGTGCTTGGCGAAGGCGTGGCGCACGTCGGAGGCGGTGCGGTTTCTGTTGTCGGTGAGCGCCTCGACGATCACGGCGACGCCTTCCGGGCCGTACCCCTCGTAGACCACCGTCTCGAAGGCGGCCGCGTCGGCGCCCTCGCCGGTGCCCTTCGCGATCGCGCGGTCGATGTTGTCCTTCGGCATCGAGTACGAGCGCGCTTTCTCGATCGCGTTCTGCAGCGCAAGGTTGCCGGCCGGATCGCCGCCGCCCTCCTTCGCCGCGACGATGATCGCGCGGGAGAGCTTCGAGAACAGCTTGCCGCGCTTCGCGTCGGCCGCGCCCTTCTTGTGCTTGATCGAGGACCACTTGCTATGCCCTGACAAGGCCCACCTCCTCGAGAAAGAGCTCGTGCAGCCGCGTGTTGTCGGTCAGCTCCGGATGGAAGGACGCGACGAGAAAGCGTCCCTGGCGCGCGAGCACGGGATGGCCCTCGACCTCGGCGAGAACCTCGACGTCGGGGCCGACGTCCTCGATCCACGGCGCGCGGATGAAGACGGCGCGGACGGAACTGCCCTCGACCTCGATGTCCGTCTCGAACGAGGCGACCTGCCGCCCGAACGCGTTGCGGCGGACGTCGATGTCGACGAGGCCGAGGTGGTCGCGGTCGAGGACGATCATCCCCGCGCACGTGCCGAATACCGGGCCCTCGAAGGCGCGGATCGCCTCGTCGAGGCCGTAGAGGCGCATCAGGCGCATGAACGTCGTCGACTCGCCGCCCGGGATGACGAGGCCGTCGAGGCCATCGAGCTCCTCCGGCTTGCGCACCTCGACCGCCTCCGCGCCGAGACGACGCAGCATCGCGGCGTGCTCGCGAAAGTTCCCCTGCACGGCAAGGACGCCGATACGAAGCGGCTTCATGCGCGAAATGGTATCCACGGCCCGTGAGCGGCCTCGGGATCCTCCTCGCGCTCGGGTCGTCGACGCTATGGGGCGTCGCCGACTTCAGCGGCGGGCTCGTGTCCCGGCGCTTGCCGACCCTCGCGGTGACGGTCGTCTCGCAGTCGGCGGGGTTCGTCGCGCTGCTTGTCGTGCTCGCGGTGCGCGGATTCCCGCTCGACGGGCGGTCGTTCTGGATCGGACTGCTGGCGGGTGTCGGAGGAGGCGCGGGTCTCGCGGCGTTCTACAAGGCGCTCTCGCTCGGGACGATGAGCATCGTCTCGCCGCTCGCGGCCTGCGGCGCGCTCGTGCCGTTCGTCGTGTCGCTCGCAACCGGTGAGCGGCCCTCGGGGCTCGCGCTCGGCGGCGCCGCGGCGGCGCTCGCGGGTGCCGTGCTCGCGTCCGCGGAAGAGCGCCGCGCCGGGACGCGCGAGCGCGCGCGGGCGGTCGTGCTCGCCCTCGTCGCGGCGGGCGCGCTCGGCGCGTTCACGTACTTTCTCGGCCTCGGCAGTCGGGAAGGGAGCCCTCTCTCGACGCTCGTCGGCGCGCGCGTGGGGTCGCTCACGCTGCTCTTCGCGCTCGCGTTCGCGCGGGGTGCGCCGCTCGTCGTGGCACGCAGCTCGCTGCCGGCCGTCGCGGCGATCGGCCTGTGCGACGCAGCCGCGAACGCGCTCTTCGCGCTCGCGAGCGGGCATGGTCTCCTCGCGCTCGTGGCCGTGCTCGGGTCGCTGTACCCGGTGGTGACCGTCCTCCTCGCGCACCTCGTGCTCGGCGAGCGGCTGACGGCGACGCAGCTCGGCGGCGTGGGCGTCGCGCTCGCCGGGGTGGCCGCGCTGAGCGCCGGGTGAGGCGTACGATCCGCCGATGTCGTTGCGCGGCCGGTTGCTGATCTCCTCACCGGCTCTCGTCGATCCGAACTTCCGCCGCACGGTCGTGCTCGTCACGCACCACGACGACGAAGGCGCGATGGGGCTCGTGCTCACTCGTCCCTCGGAGGTGCGCGTCGCCGACGCGGTTCCCGAGCTCGCGGGGATCCCGGGTGCGGACGGGGTCGTTCGCATCGGCGGGCCGGTGCAGCCGGAGGCGATCATGGCGCTCGCGGAGTTCGAGGACGCGGACGAGGCGCTCGCCCCCGTCGTGGGCTCCGTCGGATTCGTCGCGGCCGATGCCTCCGTCGACGAGCTGTCGATCCGGCGCGTGCGCGTGTTCGCGGGCTACTCGGGCTGGGCGGCGGGCCAGCTCGAGGCGGAGCTCGACGAGCCGTCGTGGATCGTCGCGGACGCGACCGCCGACGACGCCTTCGTCGACGACCCCGACGAGCTGTGGCGTCGCGTGCTCGAACGCAAGGGCGGCAAGTTCGCTCTGATCGCCGCAATGCCGTTCGACCCCCGCCTGAACTAGACATGTCCCGGGGTCAGACCCTTAATCAAAGAAGTGTGACAACGCGCGTCGAAACGGCAGAGCTGCTGCCGCCTCCCAACGCACAAGGCTGAGACCCGGGGTCAGACCCTGGGGTTAGGCCGACCAGCGCGGCTCGCGCTTCTCGAGGAACGCGGCGACGCCCTCCTTGCCGTCTTCCGACGCGCGGGCCGCTTCGAACGCGGCGTGCTCGACGTCGTCGTCGCGCGCCGCGCCCGTTTCGCGAAGGACGCGCTTGATCGTGGCCATCGCGCTGCGACTCTGACGCGCGAGCGTGCCCGCGACCTGCTCGATCCCCGCGTCGAGGTCGTCGAACACGAACTCGACGAGCCCCCACGCCTCCGCCTGCCGCGCCGGAATCCGCTCGCCGGAGAGGATCATCCACGCCGCGCGGCCGCGGCCGACCAGACGCGGCAGGCGCTGCGTGCCGCCGCCGCCCGGCAACAACCCGAGTCGCACCTCGGGCAAGCCGATCTGCGTGTCCACGTGCGCGATCCGCACGTCGCAGCCGAGCGCGACCTCGAGCCCGCCGCCGAGGCAGAACCCGTGGATCGCCGCGACCACGGGCACCGGCGCCGCCTCGATCGCGTCGGCCGTCTGCTGGATCGCGCGCGCGCCTCCCTCCGACTCGGTGAACGCGCGGATGTCCGCGCCCGCGGAGAACGCCTTCTCCCCTCTCCCGCGCAGGACGATGACGCGCGCGTCACCGGGGTCCGCGACCGCGTCGCGGATCGCGGCGATCACGTCCGGGTTGATCGCGTTGACCGGCGGGTTGTCCAGCCAGACTGTCCGGATCACGCAGCTTCGCGATCTTCGACCCGCGCGCAGAGCTCGGGGTCGAGCGGCTTGTCTGCATCGCGGCAGTCCTGGCAGCGAAGCGACCCCGCGAGGAGGAGCGCCTCGGGAAGGGCCCGCCCGCAGGCGAGACAGGATCCGCAGCGTGCGTTCATGCCTTCTCGTATAACGGGGAAGCCGGACGAAAAGGTGTCCGCCGCAGCGCCTAGGCTCGTCGCGTGTCCACGGGGCGGCTCGAGACCTTTGCGGACGGCGTCTTCGCGATCGCCGCAACGCTCCTCATCCTCGACGTGCACGCGGACGCCCGCGGCCACCGCCTCGCGCACTCGCTCGAGCATGCGTGGCCGCAGTACGCGGCCTACGCGGTGGCGTTCCTGACGATCGGGATCATCTGGGTGAACCACCATGCGTGCTTCAACCAGATTGGACGGTCCGACCGCCGATTCCTCTTCTTCAACGTGCTCTTTCTGGCGTGCGTCGCGTTCATCCCCTTCCCGACCCACCTCGTGGCCGAGCACCTGCGCGACGGAGGCCTTCGAGCCGCGGCGGTCGCGTACGGCGTCACGCTCGTCGCGACCGCGCTCGGCTTCGCGCTCGTCTGGTTCTACGCGGCGACCGGACGACGGTTGATCCGCCCGGATGCGGATCAGCGCGTCGTCTCGGGAATCTCGCGCTCCTACCTGCCGGGAGCACCGACGTACGGGGCCGCCACCCTCGTCGCGCTGTGGAGCCCCGTCGCGTCGGTCGTTCTCTTCGCCGTGATCGCGGGCTTCTACGTCCTCGAGAGCTCGCTCTTCGGCAAAGCCTGAACTACGTCGCGGGAACGAATTGCTTGTACCTCGCGATCACCTGCTCGACCAGCGGGATCAGCTGCTGACTCGTCACGTTGAACGTCGGCCGACCCGCCGACACCGCAAAGGTCGCGTGCCCGCCGACGAGGACGCGCACCATGCTCCACCCGCTCGCGTCGGGGCACGGATCCTCCGTGTAGGCCGGGTAGCCCTCGACGGTGGTGAGCTGCGGCGTCATGCTCTTGTATCCCGCCGGGCACGTCTCGTTTTCCGAGACGTTCCACGTCTGGTTGTCCATGGCGATTCCGTACTGCCAGGCCTGCGCAGCCGTTAGCTTCTTTCCGCTCTGGTCGGAGCTTCCGTCCAGGGACATCGCCTGGATGTCGAAGACCTGCGGAGTGCTGCCGGACTTCCAGAAGCAGCTCACGTTCCCGAACGCCGCGCCGTTCAGGTCGTAGCCGACGAGCGGGAGACCCGGTGCGAGCTGCTGCACGATCGGCGTCCAGTACGTCTGGCAGGCGTCCTTCGTGATGATCGGATTCGCCGTGCACAGGGCCCGCTGCAGGACGGGGCTCTGCCCGAGCACGCACATCGGCTTCACCTTCGGCGCCGGCGCGGGCTTCTTCACATGCTTCTTCGCCGGCGTCGTCGCGGACGCAACCGCCGCGACGACGAGCACAGCGGACAGCGCGCACGCGAGCGCGAGCGCAGCGCTACGGAACCCCATCAGTGACCCCCCTCATCCTCGGAAAACGAACGCGGCGTACGCCGCGACTCAAGGGTAGCGCGGAGGAAGAGAGGCGCCTAGCGGATTCGAACCGCTGTAAACGGCTTTGCAGGCCGCTGCCTAACCACTCGGCCAAGGCGCCAGGAGGCCGTGCATCGTAGTTCAGATCGCGGAGAGCGCCTGCAGGTCTGCGTCGCTCGGAACCCACTCGCCGGCCGCGGCGTTCGCACGCACCTGCTCCGGCTTCGTCGCGCCCGCGATCACCGACGCGACCGCCGGCTTCGCGGCGAGCCCCCCGATCGCGACGTCGAGCAGCGTCACCCCGCGCTCGGCGGCGAACGACTCGAGCGCCTCGATGCGGTCCCAGGTCCGGTCGTCGGCGAGGTCGCCGCGGCCGGCGAGGCGCGTCCCTTCGGGTGCACGCTCGTCGCGGCTGTACTTCCCGGTGAGGAGCCCGTTCTCGAGCGGGTAGTACGGGATCACGCCGATGCCGAGCCGTTCGCAGACCGGCACGAGGTCGTCCTCGACGCCGCGCTCGAGCAGCGAGTAGTGGTTCTGCGCGGAGACGAACCGCGACCATCCGTGCTCCGCCGAGACCGCCGCGGCTTCCTCCACGCGATCTGCACTGAAGTTCGACGAGCCGACGTGGCGCACCTTGCCCTCCTGTACGAGCTCGTCGAGCGCACCGAGCGTCTCCTCGATCGGCGTCACGCCGTCGGGACGGTGGTACTGGTAGAGGTCGACGTAGTCGGTGCCGAGACGCCGCAGCGATCCCTCGATCGCGCCGCGGATGTACTCGCGTGAGCCGCCGGGCGGATCGGTCCCCCGCGTCCAGCCGAACTTGGTCGCGACGACGACGTCGCGGCGCCGCTCGCCGAGCGCGCGCCCGAGAAGCTCCTCGCTGACCCCGTCGCCGTACATCTCGGCGGTGTCGAAGAACGTGACCCCGGCGTCGAGCGCCGCGTCGACGACGGACTTCGCACGCTCGTCGTCGATGCGCCAGCCGAAGTTGTTCGTCCCGAGGCCCACGACGGAAACCACGAGCCCGGTGTCACCGAGGGTACGCGTGCGCATGGTCTAACCCTTCCAGGTCCGCTCGAGCACGCGCAGCCAGTTCCGGTGCGTGACCTTCGCGACGTCGTCCTCTCCGTACGGCAGCGCCGGGAAACCGGTCAGACCGTCGGGGACCGTCGTCCCCTCGAAGTCCGAGCCAAACGCGACGTGGTCGATCCCGATCCGCCCCGCGATGTAGTCGATGTGCGCGACGATGTCCGCGACCGGGGTCGAGCTGTCGGGACGGCCGTCACGGCGGAGGAACTGGTTGCCGAAGTTCACGCCGACGACGCCGCCCGACTCGCCGACCGCGTCGAGCTGCTCGTCGGTCAGGTTCCGCGACGACGCGCACAGCGCGAGCGCATTCGAGTGCGTCGCGACGAGGGGCGCGTCCGAGAGCTCCGCAACGTCCCAGAAGCCCGCAGGCGAGAGATGCGACAGGTCGACGAGGATCCCGCGCTCGTTACACGCCTCGACGAGACGCCGGCCCGCGTCCGTCAGCCCCCGACCGGGGTTCCCCGACGCTGGGAACTCGAAGGGAACGCCGTCCGCGAACGCATTCGGACGCGACCACGTGAGGCCGATCGACCGCAGACCGCGCTCGTACCACTCGTCGAGATCGGACAGGTCCGGCGCGAGCGGGTCCGCGCCCTCGAGATGCATGATCGCGGTCACACGTCCCGGCGCAAAGTCCTCGACGCGCCCCGCGATCGCGACGCCGAGACCCTCGAGCACGCTCGCCTGCTCGCGCGCGACGCGCGCAGCGTCCTCGCGATCGACCGGCGCGTCGAGCGGCAATGCGTACGGCGGCTCGGGGTCGTCGAGCGTGCGCCTGGGGCTCGGCACGAAGAGCGCGAAGAAGCCGCCCGCGAAGTCGCCGGGATGCTCGAGGTCGAGGTGCCGCAGCGGCTCGCCGCGCCAGCGGCGTAGCGCGACGTCGTTGTGGCCGTCGAGGATCAGTGAAGTGAAAACCAGACCTGCGTCGAAGACAGCGGTTGCTGGTAGTAGAGCTCGAGCGACGGCACGTCGGCGGGCGCGACCATGAAGCACGCGGCATAGCCCGACACCGTGTTTCCCTTGTAGACAAGCGGGTTGTCGCCGTCGAGGTTCGGATCGGGCAGCGTGCCGCAGAAGCTGTCGGCACTCGAATGCCGCACGCCGGACGCACCCACCGCGTGCAGCGTCGAGCCCGGCGTCAGATGCGAGCTGCCGGAGCCGGTGTACGTCGCGGTGATCGAGACGAGCACGTCCTGCAGGCCTGCGGGCGGCGGTTTGTTGGCGGGGTCGGCCGCGAGGATCGCGGTCGTCGCGTCCGTGTTCACCGCCGTCACGATCAGGATCCAACCGTTCCCGAGCGAGGCAGGATGTCCGAGCGGGACCGGATTCCCCTCGCTCGTCCCCGCAGGCGGCGCGCTCCGCACCTCGTTCCGGAGGCGCCCGCTCTCGCACGCGAAGCCGGCGCGAAGGTAGTCGTGGAGGAACCTCGCCGAGCACGTCTGCCCGGTCTTCAGGCAGGCGGAGAGGCCGCCGACGAGCGCCGACTTGAGACCCGGCTTGCAGACGGCGCCGGCGGCGGTCGGATGGGCCGAAGCCGACGCAGCCGCAAGTCCGAGCGCGAGCACCACCCCGACGACGCAGCGCATCCGGTCACGCTAGCGCGAGCGGCGGGAGTACGCTCGCGGCGTGGAGGGCGGACAGTTCAGCGACACGGATTCGGCCGGGCTCGGCGAGTCGCCGCTCTGGCCCACGGTGGCGATCGTCGCGTCGGCCGTGCTCTACGCCGACCTGCCGACGAGATTCATCGCAGGATCTTCGGCGGGCGCGTTCTCGATCGTCCGGTGGCTGATTCCCGCGCTCACGTTGGTCCTGCTCGCGGCATTGCTCGTGTCGCGGCCCGGCGGCTCGTTCGTCGAACGGATGGGCTGGCGCACCGCGAAGCTGCACCTCACACGCCGCTGGCTGTCGCTCGCGATGATCGGCATCGTCAGCGCTGCGAACGCCGCGTCAATCGGCCTGCTCGTCCACCTGCTGATCAACGGCGCGGCCGCGAATGCGTCGACGCTCCTCCGCGCCGCGGTGCACATGTGGAGCGTGAACGTTCTCCTCTTCGCCCTCTGGTACTGGCAGCTCGACGGCGGCGGCCCGACGGGGCGTCCGTTCTGTGCAACCGCCGACCGCGACTTCCTGTTCCCGCAGCAGACCGAGCCCGAGCTGCGCGAGTCGAGCTGGCGGCCGCTCTTCCTCGACTACCTCTACGTGTCGTTCACGAATGCTGCCGCGTTCAGCCCGACCGACACGATGCCGCTGTCGCGCTGGGCGAAGATGCTCATGCTCGTGCAGTCGGCGCTCTCGCTCTCGCTCGGCGTGATGGTGGTCGCGCGCGCCGTCAACATCCTCAAGTAGCGCGCAGGTACAGCTTCCACGCGTAGTACTCGCGGAACGCGTACGGCACCGTCTCCATCCGGTGTGCGAGATGGAGCACCGCGTGCCAGTAGAGCGGCGACAGGTTGTAGTGGCGGAGCGCGCCGAGCTCGTCCGTGCGGCCGCCGTTCGCGGCGAGCAGGTTCGCGGCGGCGAGGATCGCGTCGTGCGCGTCGTAGACGTCCCCGCCCATGCCGTACGCGCGCCACGTCGCCGGCTCGAACTGCATCGGCCCCTGTGCGTCGGCGCGCGCCGTCGTGCGCGCGCGCCCGAAGTCGCTCTCGACGAAGTTGATCGCGGCGAGAAGCTGCCAGCGGATGCCGAACCGGCGCTGGGCTTCCTCGTAGTAGCGGAGCAGCGTCGTCCGGGGCCGCGCGGGACCGACGCTGACGCCACCGACCTGCGGCGGGCTCTCGGCGCCGAGCCTGTTCAGGTCGCCGCGCGCCGCGACGTCGTCGCGCTCGCCGGGGTCGAGCTTCTCGACGGCCGCAGCGTCGTCCGCCGCAAGGCGGATCTGGAACTGTCGGTCACGCGCGGCGGCGACGAAGCGCGCACCGCTCGCCGTCCGTAGTTCGCGCTCGTCCGCACGCAGGTGCCGGACGATCGAGACGGGCGTCTGCGCTGGGGGCAGACGATGATCAGCCGACACAACGAAAGCGGGCGAAGAGACTCGAACTCTCGACCTTCTCCATGGCAAGGAGACGCTCTAGCCAACTGAGCTACGCCCGCGTGGCCGCCCAGTATAGCGGCCGCTATTCCGAGCACCCGCCGGGCCGCACGTGGCGCGCGACGGCGAGCTGCCAGTACGCGCCGAGGGGCCGCACCGTCCAGTTCGGCGGCGTGAACTGCTTGGCCACAGGCTTGTTGATCCCCGTCGAGACGACGACGTAGCGGAGGTTGTCGGCGTACGCCGTCGCGAGCGCCTTCAGCGACGGCAGGAAGACGACGCGACGCGAGAGATGCTGCCCCCACAGGAGGTACGCCCACTCGTCGGGGTCGAGGACCGCGCCGACGCACGCATTCGCGGGAACCGCGCGGTCGTACGCGCGCAGCCCGGCGGCGGCGATGCGTCCCGTCGGCTCCGCAGGACTCTCCGCGAGCGCGCCCGCCTGGTCGAGCTGCCACGGTCTGCCGACCGCGCCGCCGAAGAGCGGCTTCGACGCGTCGTACTCGAGCGCATAGAAGCCCGTCCACCCCGCGACGGCGAGCACCGCGAGTGCGACGAGGCGGCGCCGCACGAGCAGCGCGTTCAGCGGCGCTGCGAGGACGACCGGCACGAGCATGAACCGCGTCAGCCAGATGTTGTACTTCGCGTACAGGCCGAGCAACAGCAGATAGGTCGGGAACGAAAGGGCGAGGACGCGCGCTCGGCGGTCCCGGTCCCGTGCCAGGAACGGTGCGCC
Organism: Actinomycetota bacterium; assembly: GCA_019237315.1. Classification (GTDB taxonomy): domain Bacteria; phylum Actinomycetota; class Thermoleophilia; order Gaiellales; family Gaiellaceae; genus PALSA-600. The sequence goes on along the minus strand of JAFAHG010000192.1, from coordinate 21,814 downwards.
GAACACCCCGAGCGCGCCGATCGCACCGAGCGCCGAGAAGTCTTCGTTCGCGCCGCGGTTGATGTCGAAGCCGTAGATCGGATCGTGCACGGGGAGGTGGATCTCCGTCGCGATCCAGGCGAGTGCAGGTGCGATGCCGAGAATCGCGAGCGGCGTTTCGAGCGGCACCGCCGGGTCGGGGAAGCGGCGACGAGCGAGCATGGCGACGGCGACGACCGCGCCCGCCGCCGCGAGGCCCCAGATCTGCGGATCGGACAGGAGACCGACGTCGAGGAACCGGTACACGATCCGCAGGAACGTGTGCACGTCGGTGACGAGCGACGGCGACACGGATTCCTCTACGCGCCCCTGCCCGTGGCCGAGCACGTGACCCGTGTGCATCAGGTTGAGCACGAAGCTCCACAACCCGACCGCGACGAAGCCGACGGTTGTTCCGATCGCGGCACGCGTCGCCACGCGACGGCCGGCGAGAAGCGCGAGCGCGGCGAGCACCGGCCATGCGAGGACCGTCGTCAGCTTCGCGCCCACGGCCATCCCGAGCGCGATGCCGGCGACGATCCCCTCCCCGCCGAGGAGGAGACATGCGGCGCACGCCGGAAACGCGGCTGCGACGAGGTCGTTCTGTGCGGTCGTCGACTGCAGCGCGACGGCGCTGAAGGTCGCGAGCACCGCGACGCCGCGCGCTGCCGCCGCACGCTCGAAGCCGAGGCGGCGCGACGCACCGTAGACCGCGACGAGGATCGCGAGCTCCGCGACGAACTGCGGCAGCGCGAAGAGCGCGCCGCTGCCCGCCGCGACGAAGAGGTAGAGGATCTGCTGCTCGGCGAGCGGCTGGAACTCGTTGTCGCGGCCGCTCGGAGCGTTCGGGATCCAGTGGATACCGTGACGCTGCTTCCACTCGGCCGCCCGCGTGAGGTGGTAGGCGAGCGAGTCCCAGTTGTTCGGCGGCACTTCGAGCGCGAGCATCAGCTCGTAGCCGAGGATCACGGCGAGCCCCGCGAGGAAGACGAGCGTCAGCGGGTCGCCGAACGGGCGCAGCGACGGCAGGCGCGGACGGGGTCGCCCACGCGCGTGCCACACCGCGGTCGCGGCGACGAGCAGAACGAGTTCCGCGACGAGCAGTCCGAGGCGCGTGACCGCGTCGAAGGGCGACAGCACCCACGTGACGACGCCGACGTTCGCCACGAGCGCGACGTACCCCGCGACGAGCGTGGCGACGAAGTCGAAGCGCAGGCTCGTTGCCGCGAACGCGGCGACCGCGATCGTGAGCAGCGGCAGGACGACGATCATGCGTCCAGAGCTTCATTCACGAGCCGGTCGGCCAGCTCGTTGTGCGCGCGGCGGACGTGCCGGTAGGTCACGCGCGTCAGCTTGCGTGCGAGGCGCGACGCCTGTAGGGAGAGGTCGACCAGCGCCTCGTTCTTGACCCGGTACTCGCCGCGCATCTGCTTGACGAGGAGCTCGGAGTCGGAGACGACGTCGACCTCGGGCACCCCGAGCTCGACCGCCCGCTCGAGCCCCGCGACGAGGCCGCGGTACTCCGCGACGTTGTTCGTCGCGACGCCGATCTTCTCGCCGTGCGAGGCGAGCACGGTGCCGTCGGCCGCCTCGAGGACGTACGCGAACGCCGCCGGGCCGGGGTTGCCGCGGGCGCCGCCGTCGGTGTAGAGCGTGGCTCTCACAGAAGCGGGTAGACGTCGAACGCCGGTTCCTCGTACGGGTGCGCTCGGCGGAGCGCGGCGACGACGTCGTCCTGGCGTTCCTCCGGGAACACCGTCTCGAGCCGGAGCTCGGGCACGCGCTCCTCCACCCCCCGCTCGCCCACCACCGGATTCGCGCCCTCGCGACCGAGGAACGTGCCCGTTCCCTCCGCGTACCAGGAGCAGCGCTCGTACGCGCCGATCCGGCCGGCCCCCGCCGCGAAGACGGCGTCTCGCACCGCGTCGACGGCGTCAGGAGGAACGAAGACAACGAGCTTCCGGTTCACGCCCCTGAGCCTAGACATGTCTCCAAGAGACATGTCCGGGGTCTGACCCCGGACATGTCCGGAATGGTCAGCGCGGGGCGGGACGCTCGGCGTTGTCGATCTGCGCGCGCTGGAGCTTCCCGGAGTAGTCGACGTAGATGGACTTCCACTCGGTGAAGACGTCGAGCGCGGCCTGACCCGCCTCGCGGTGGCCGTTGCCGGTCGCCTTCACGCCGCCGAACGGGAGATGCACCTCTGCCCCGGTCGTTCCGGCGTTGACGTAGGTGATGCCGGCCTGCAGGTCGCGCATCGCACGGAACGCACGGTTCACGTCGCGGGTGAAGATCGACGACGAGAGGCCGTACTCGACGGAGTTCGCGGCCGCGACCGCCTCCTCGAACGACCGCACGGGGATCAGCGCCGTCGTCGGTCCGAAGATCTCCTCCTGCGCGATGCGCATGCGCGGCGAGACGTCGGCGAACACGGTCGGGCGGTAGAAGAACCCGGCGCCCTCGACCGGCTCGCCGCCCGTGAGCAGCTTCGCCCCCTCATCGAGACCGACGCGCGTGTAGGAGTGCACCTTGTCGAGCGCCGCACGGTTGATCAGCGGCCCGACGTCAGTCTCGTCGTCCCATCCGGGGCCGAGGCGCAGTCGCTCCGCCGCGGCGACGAGCTTCGACTGCAGCTCGCCGTACACGGCCTCGTGCACGATCACGCGCGACGCGGCCGTGCAGCGCTGGCCGCTCGTGCCGAACGCCGACCACACGATTCCCTCGACGGCGAGCTCGAGGTCGGCGTCGTCCATCACGATGATCGCGTTCTTGCCGCCGAGCTCGAGGTGCACGTGCTTCAGATGGTCGGCGGCGGCCTTCGTGACTGCGATGCCCGTCTCGCGCGATCCCGTGAACGTGATCACCGGCACGTCGGGGTGACGCACGAGCGCCTCACCCGCTTCCTCACCGAACCCGTTGACGACCTGCACGACGCCCTCGGGAACTCCGGCTTGGTGCAGCAGATCGACGAAGCGCGCGGCGAGAAGCGGCGTGTCCTCCGCCGGCTTGAGCACGACGGTGTTGCCGCAAACGAGCGCGGGGCAGAGCTTCCACGCCGGGATCGCGATCGGGAAGTTCCACGGCGTGATCGCGCCGACGACGCCGACCGGCATCCGCACGCTCATCATGAACTTGTCGCGGAGCTCGCTCGGCGTCGTGTGGCCGAACAGGCGGCGGCCCTCACCGCCCATGTAGAAGCTCATGTCGATCGCTTCCTGGACGTCGCCGCCGGCCTCGGCCTTGACCTTCCCCATCTCGCGGGTCATCAGGTCGGTGAGCTCGTCCTTGTGCGCGCGCAGGAGCTCGGCGAAGCGGAAGAGCATGTTCCCGCGCTCCGGTGCGGGAACGAGACGCCAGTCTTCGAACGCCTCGCGGGCCGTCGCGACGGCGCGGTCGACGTCGGCGGCGTCGCCGCGCGGGAACGTGCCGAGCACCTCGCCGGTCGCCGGCGCGACCGACTCGAACGTCGCACTCGCCAACGATTACTCAGAGAGGTCGGTGTCGGGGAACGTCCCCGGGATGCGGGCGCGGCGCCGGTCGCGCGTCTGCCGCTTCTCGACGAATTCGGGGTCGGGCTTCCCCTGCCGCCGGTCGGCCCCCGCGCGCCGGTCGATGATCACTTCGACGTTCGGGTTGTCCTTGTAGTACTCGACGAGCTTCGCGTACAGCTCCTCTTCGAGCTCGGGCGGGACGACGCAGTAGATCATCGCGGCAGCCTACAACCGGGCTATGTCGGGAACGATCCGCCCGTCGCCCTCCATGTGGGCGTTCCACTCGGTGAAGGAGCCCTCGAGCTCGTCGACCTCGTGGCCGCGGCCGGCGAGCCGCACAGGCTGCGTCGATTCCGGGGTGATCCGGTACTGGTACCACGAGAGCTCCCACGCGACCGTGACGACGACGTCGGCGTTCACCCCCGAGAGCGGAACGACCGAGACGTTCGGGAGCCCGAGGCTCTTCGCGATCCCGCCGACCGTCCGGCGGTACTGCGACCCGTTGAAGTAGTCGGCGGCGGCAACCATTGCGAGCTCGGGCTCGGAGAGCCGACGGAGGATCGGCTCGCTCGCGACCGGCTGCTCGGTGCCGCGCGGCTGCAGGCCGAGGATCGACGCGAGCGAGAGCCGGCGGCGCTTCCTGGGCTGCGCGACCGTGAGCGTCGTCGGCGAGCCTTCCTTCAGCCAGCCGGACTCGACGGCGATTTCCTGGCAGAGCGGGCAGACGTCGACGAACTGGCCGTTTCCGTTCGGCGCGAACCGGAACGTGCGCTCCCCCATGAGGAGCGTTCGCTCGCAGATCGCGCAGCGGCGCTCGGTGCTCGACCGCGTGACGCGCATCCCGCGAGCGTAGCGGTCGGGGTCAGGCCGGGACGGCCTCTTTTTCCTTCTTCGCGGCGTCGATCAGCTTCTGTGCGATGTGCGCCGGAACCTCTTCGTAGCGCAGGAACGACATGTGGTAGTCGCCCCTTCCGCCAGTGAGCGACGTCAGCGACTGCGAGTAGGTCAGCACCTCGGCCATCGGCACCTCGGCGCGGATCGTCGTCATGCCGCCGGCCGGCTCCATGCCGAGCAGGCGGCCGCGCCGCGAGTTGAGGTCGCCGTTCACGCCGCCGACGGCGTCGTCGGGCACGGTCACGTCGAGCTGCATGATCGGCTCGAGGAGGACGGGCTGCGCCTTCTCGTACGCGGACTTGAACGCCATCGAGCCGGCGACCTTGAACGCCATCTCGGACGAGTCCACCGTGTGGTACGAGCCGTCGACCAGGTGCACGCGCACGCCCTGCACCGGCGCGCCCGCGAGGTCGCCGCGGGCCATCGCCTCCTGGATCCCCTTGTCGACGGCCGGCCGGAAGCCCTGCGGGATGACGCCGCCGACGATCTTGTCGACGAACTCGTAACCGACGTGGCCGTCGAGCGGCTCGATCTCGATGATGCAGTCGCCGAACTGGCCGCGGCCGCCCGTCTGCTTCTTGTACCGCCCCTGCGCGCGCGCGCCGGACTTGATCGTCTCCACGTACGGCACGCGCGGCTGGTGCAGCTCGACGTCGACGCCGAAGCGGCTCTTCAGCCGCGCGACGGCGACCTCGACGTGAACCTGGCTCATCCCGGAGAGCAGCTGCTCGCCGGTCTGCGCGTCGCGGTGGAGCTGCAGCGTCGGGTCCTCCTCGTGGAGACGGCGGAGCGCCTGCGCGACTTTGTCCTCGTCGCCCTTCGTCTTCGGCGTGACGGCGAAGCTCATCACCGGCTCGGGGAAGTCGAGGTGCGGGACGTCGAGGTTGCGTTCGGCGTCGACGAGCACGTCGCCGGTCTGCACGTCCTTGAGCTTCGCGACGGCGCCGATGTCCCCCGGGCCGAAGCCGTCCGACTTCTCGTGCTCCTTCCCCTGGAGCATCATCAGCGCGCCGACGCGCTCCTTCGAGTGGTCGCGCGCGTTCACGAGGTTCGAGTCCGGCGTCACCGTCCCCGAGAAGACACGGAAGCAGGAGATGCGGCCTGCGAACGGGTCGGCGACGGTCTTGAACACGAACGCCTCGATACCCTCGCCCGCGAACGGCGAGGGCTTGCGCGCGGGCGACGGCACGCCTTCGACGAGCAGGTCGAGCAGCGAGTGCGTCCCGAGGTTCTTCGTCGCGACGCCGCAGGAGACCGGGTAGAGCTCGTCGTTCGTGACGGCGGTCTTGAGCGCCGCGGCGACGTCGTGCGGGTCGAGCTCCTCGCCCGCGAGGTAGCGCTCCATCAGCGCCTCGTCGGTCTCGACGACGGCGTCGAGGAGCTTCTCGCGGTACTCCGCGGCGGTCGCCTGCATCTCCGCGGGGATCGGGACGGGGTCGCCTTCGCGTGCGCCCGCGGGTTCCATGTACGCGCAGTTGTGGAGCAGGTCGACGATTCCCGTGAGCTCGTGCTCGGCGCCGATCGGCAGCTGGATCGCGACGCAGCGACTCGACAGCTGCTCCTGCAGCGCGCCGAGCACGCGGTGGAAGTCAGCGCGCTCGCGGTCGAGCATGTTCACGAACACGACTCGCGAGAGCCCGAGCTTCTCGGCGCGCTGCCAGACGCGCGACGTGTTCACCTCGACGCCCATCACGCCGGAGACGACGACGAGCGCACCCTCGACGACGTGGAGCGACGCGATCGTGTCCGCCTGGAAGCCGCTGTCGCCCGGCGTGTCGAGGAGGTTGATCTTCCGGCCCTGCCACTCGGCGTGGCAGAGCGACGCGGCGAGCGACATCTGACGCCGGTGCTCGTCCTCGTCCCAGTCGCCCGTCGTGGTGCCCGCCTCGACGGTGCCGAGCCGGTTGATCGCCCCGGACTGGAAGAGCATCGCCTCGACGAGCGCGGTCTTGCCCGTCCCGCGGTGGCCGACGACGGCGACGTTGCGGATCTTCCCGGGCTCCTGCGACATGCGGCGGACCTCCTCGGACGAGACGATGTGACCCCGGCCATCCTAAACCGGCCCGTTGCAGTTTCGTGACAACCATTAAGGGTCTGACCCCGCCCGGCCCTGCGAAGCCCCGCCGAGCGCGACAGAGCGTGGGTGAAGAGCCGGGGTCTGACCCCGGTTTAAGAGCGCGCGGCGGCGCCGGACAGGCGCGACTTCAGGCGGAGCACCGCCTTCGTATGCAGTTGCGAGACGCGCGACTCGGTCACGCCGAGCACCTCGCCGATCTCGCGCAGCGTCAGCTCCTCGTAGTAGTAGAGGGTGACCACGAGCTTCTCCCGTTCCGGCAGTCGCGAGATCGCGTCGGCGACGAGCTCCTTCGTCTCGGTCTCGTCGAGGGCGTCCGCCGGGCGCGGGCCGCTCGTGTCCTCGATCGTGTCGAGCAGCGAGATCTGGTCGCCTTCGCCGCTCGCGGACCAGAGCTCGTCGAGGGCCGCGATCGACGACCGGGAGATGTCGGTCAGCGAGTCCTCGAGCTCCTCGACGGAGATGCCGACCTTGGCCGCGATCTCCTCGTCGGTCGGCGCACGTCCGACCTTCGCCTCGAGCTCGGCGATCGCACGCTCGATCTCACGCGCGCGCGACCGCACCGACCGCGGCACCCAGTCGAGCGCGCGCAGCTCGTCGATGATCGCCCCCTTGATCCGCGCCATCGCGTAGGTCTCGAACTTGATGTCGCGGTCGGGCTCGTACCGCTCGATCGCGCCGATCAGGCCGAGGAGGCCGTAGGAGACGAGGTCGCCCTCGTCGACGTGCGCGGGCAGACCCGAGCCGAGCCGGCCCGCGACGTACTTGACGAGCGGCGCGTACGTGACGATCAGCCGGTCACGGACTGCCTGGTCCTTCGTGCGCCTGTACTCGCGCCACAGACGCTGGAGCTCCGCCTCCCCGGCCACGGAAAGAGAATACGAGCTAGCGGCGCCTTCTCCTCACGGCCGCGACCGCCACCGTCGCCATCCACCCCGCGATCGCCGCCGCCGCCACGGCGACCACCCACCCGCGGACACCCCCGGCGAGGGCCCCTGCGACCGCGATGCCGACGAGGCCGAGGGTCAACACTGTGAAGAGCGCCGCGAGCATGGCCGGACGATGATGCCGAAACGACGGCCGGTACAATCCGGCGCCGAACCCGAGGGGCGTAGCTCAACTGGCAGAGCACCGGTCTCCAAAACCGGGGGTTGGGGGTTCGAGTCCCTCCGCCCCTGTGCTCGCACCGCGACCCGGTCGGGAACGCGCGAGAGATTCGGAGAGGACGGGCCGCGCCCCTCGCGGGGCGCGGCGCCGTTCCTGTGACTGCAGCCGCCTGAATCAGCACGCCGCGGCGGCTGCGCTCTACTTCTTCGTGCTGCGCCTCTTCGCGGCGGGCCTACGGGCCGGCTTGCGGGCCGTCTTGCGCGCCGTCGTCTTGCGGGCCGTGGACTTCCGGGCCGTCGACTTCCGCGCCGTGGTCTTGCGGGCGGTCGTCTTCTTGCGGCCGGTCGTCTTGCGGGCCGTCGACTTCCGGGCCGTCGACTTGCGGGCCGTCGACTTCCGCGCCGTTGTCTTGCGGGCGGTCGTCTTCTTCCGGGCGGTCGACTTGCGAGCCGTCGACTTGCGCGCGGTCGACTTCTTGGCCGTGCTCTTCCGCGCGGTGCTCTTGCGCGCAGTGGTCTTGCGCGCCGTGGTCTTGCGAGCGGTCGACTTCTTCGCAGTGCTTCTCTTCGCAGGCGCGCGCTTCGCCGTCGACTTCTTCGCCGTCGACTTCTTCGCTGACGCCTTCCTTCTGGGTACTGCAGGCATGTCGATACCTCCAGGTCAGATGGTTCCGCCAGACATTCGACGGAATGTGTCTCTGGTCCTGCTCTATTGAGGCAGACGCATCGGACGTAGAACGGTGCTCAGGAAGGCAACTGCGTGATGGATCGCGATCGGTGCGATCCTCTCACGTTGCGCTAGCTCGTCAAGCGCGCGATGCGCGTCGCCTGCTTCTTCGCAAGCGCGACGACCTGATCCGGATCGACGGTGCCCGCGCGTCCGGCACCCATGACCTCCGCGAACACGGTGCCGTCGCGCCACACGACGGTGTAGAAGTCGACCGCCGTGCCGTTCTGCGATGCACGCTGACGGAAGAGGCGCGCGTCGGTGCCGAGCCGGGAGAGTCCGGCCGCGGGGATCAGCTCGAGGCCGCCCTCCCCCTCGGCCTGCGAGAGCGACTGCACGAGCGACGCATGCGCACCCGTGCCGAGCTTGTAGATGCTCGCGAAGGAGCTCACCTCGGTGACACCGCCGACCGCGATCGCGGAGTACGAGGTGTAGTAGCCGCTCAACCGACCGAGCTTCCGGAAGTCCTTGTGGGTCGTCCGCTCGGCGTCGAGCTGTGCGTTCGTGACGTAGCGGCCGCTGTCACGGCCGAACCCGTTCGGGAGATCGGAGAGCTGCAGCACGAGCGCCTTCGGATCCGCGCGGTGGCCGACCGACGCCGAGGCGGGCGCCGCGATGATGAGTAGCGCCACCAAAAGGGTGAACTTCATCCGCGCAAGATTGTGCAAGCGGATGCATCTGTACGGTGGGTCGAGAACACGTGCGGGTCCTCTGCGCATATCTACCGAAGAGTATTGCGGCATCGGCGCTGATCGCCGCGCTCGCCGCGCCGGCTGCGTCCGCGAACGACGCGGGCTGGGCCTCGCGTGAGATCGCGAAGGTGACGCACGTCAGTGTCCTCGGACATTCCGCCGCGACCTTCCGGCCGCAGGCGCCGCTGACCGAGCAGGCGCTCGCCGCTGCGATCGCGGCGACCGACAAGCTGCTCGCGCCGCCTCCCCCGCCGCCGCCGGCGCCCGCGCCGGAACCGGTCGCGGCGCCCGCGCCGCCGCCCGTGCAGGTCCTCTCGACGATCTCGCCGGACGCCACGATCGCCGGCACGGTCGCTTGGCAGATCACCGTTCCCGGCCAGCCGATCGACCACGTCGCCTTCGCGGTCGACGGCACGCAGCTCGCGGTCTCACCGAACGGTTTCTTCTCCCTCGCGACCGAGACGCTCGCGGACGGGACGCATCAGCTCGCAGTGGCGGCAACGCGCAGCGACGGCGCGCAATACATCGCAGTCTGGAACGTCACGACCGCGAACGCCCCTGGGGCCGCGACGACGCCGCTGCCCACGACACCCGTTCCCGTGCCGATCACGCACGAGCCGCCGGCACCGCCCCCGCCCGCACCGGTCGTCGTCGCAACGCCGACACCTCCGGCGCGGACGACTCCGCCGCGCTATCTCTACTCCGCGCGCACGCCGGAGCGCGCGGTCACGATCGAGGAGCTCGACACCGCGCTCGTCGACTACCTCGACCTCGGCGGCGCCGCGCACGAGTTCCAGCAGAGGCTCGCCGCCGCAGGACTCGATCCGCGTTCCGCGACGGGAACCGAGATCGTCGCGCGGCTGCTCGGCCTGCGTGTCAACCATCCGGCAGGTGAGGACGACCTCGAGCTGCTTCCGTTCCAGAGTGCGACGCGTGCGGAGGCTGCGTACTCGTTCGCGCGCGTCCTCGACCTCGGGGACTCGGACACGCAGTGGGTGCAGCAGCTCGCCGACTCGTTCGCGCTTCCGTCGCTCACGCCGTGGCAACAGCGCATCCTCCGCACGGCCGTCTCGTACGTCGGCTACCCGTACGTCTGGGGAGGCACGAGCCCGACCACGGAGACGGAGTTCGGCTCGACCGCACCCGGCGGCTTCGACTGCTCCGGGTTCGTCTGGCGCGTGTACAAGCTCACCCGGTACGCGAACGAGGGCGATCTCGCCGGCGTGCTCCGCGGACGGACGACGTACGTGATGAGCGGCGAAGTGCCGCGCTACGACCGCGTGCCGGCGTCGAAGCTGCAGCCCGCCGACACGCTCTTCTTCGGCCGCGGCCCGAGCTCGTCGCCGAACGTCGTCGACCACATGGGCCTCTATCTCGGCGACGGCTGGATGATCCACTCCTCCGACGAGGGCGTGACCATCGTGCCGTTCGACGGGTGGTACTCGCGCAGCTTCGCGTGGGCGCGCCGCCCGCTGCGCGAGGCCGGACTCACCTAGGGAACGCCGCCGCGACGCCGCCGTCGACGGTGACGACACAGCCCGTCGTCGCACGTGCGCGGTCGGAGAGCAGGAACGCGACCGACGCCGCGACGTCGGCCGCCGTGACCTCGCGCCCGAGCAGGCTCCGCTTCGCGTAGAAGGCCTCGAGCTCGTCGGGCGCGACTCCGTGCGCCGCCGCGCGCTGTGCGCGCACCTCGGACGAGAAGAGCCGCGAGTCGCCGAAGATCGCGTCGGGGTTGACCGCGTTCGCACGGACGCCGATCGGCCCGCCCTCGATCGCGGCGATGCGCATCAGCTGAAGCAGTCCCGCCTTCGCGACGGAGTACGGCCCGAAGCCGCCGCCGGGCGCGAACGCGTTCTTCGACGCGACGTAGACGAGGCTGCCGCCGATTCCCTGCTCACGGAGCAGCGGCCAGAGCGCCTGCGTCAGCTCGAAGTGCGCTGTGAGGTTGACGTCGAGGCTGCGTTGCCACTCGGCCGCGTCGAGCTCGTCCAGCATGCCGGTCGAGGCGATGCCCGCGTTCAGCACGGCACCGTCGAGGCCGCCGAAGCGGTCGACGGCGCCGCCGACGACGGCCTCGACGGTGGCCGGATCGGTCAGGTCGCCGACGACGGTGTGCGTCCGCACCTCCGGCAGCCCGTCGCCGAGCCCCTCCCCGTCGCGGTCCGCGAGCACGAGATGCGCGCCGCGCGCGGAGAGCTCCCGCGCCACCGCCTTCCCGATCCCGGAGGTCGCGCCGGTGACGGCGAAGACCGAACCGGCGAGCTCCGGCGGCTCCGGCAGCAGCGTCAGCTTGTACAGCTCGAGCGGCCAGTAGTCGAACGCGAAGACCTCGCGCTCGCTCAGCCAGCTCGAGCCGCCGAAGGCGTCGCGCGTCGCGGCGACGGTCCGGTGCGAGTGCGCCGCGATCTCCAGGCGCTGCCGGGCGGTTGCGGCGTCGGGCCCCGCGGCCACGCACCCGACGCCCGGGAGCAGGAAGACACGCGGTGCCGGGTCGAGCATCGCCTCGCGCCCCGCATTCCGCTCGAAGTACTCCGCGTACCCGCGCTCGAAGTCGTCCACGTCGCCGAGCGAGGTGCGGATCCCGATCCGCAGCATGTGGTCCGGCGTCCCACGCTCCGCGGCAACCGCCTCGAGGTCCGGCCGCGCTGCGAGGTCGCGCTGGGCCGGGTCGATGGCGAGCACCTGGCGGCGCCCGCGCGAGAGCCGGCCGCGGAGCCGCGCGAGCGCGAGCCGGTCGGCGCCGGACCCGGCGGGCGGTGGCCAGGGCACCGCCACGTCGGCCCCTCGGCCCTTTAAGTAGTCGCGCGCGCGCGAGACCAGATCGGAGAGGAGCCCGTACGACTCCTCGTGCTCCTCCCCCCACGTCACGAGCCCGTGGTGGGCGAGGACGACCGCCCGCCGCTCGGCCAGCGCAGCGACCCGCTTCGACAGCTCGAACCCCGGGCGGATGTACGGGACGACCGCGACGTCGTCCCCGAGCGCGTCGCGCACCGCCGCCTCCGGATCCGGGGCGTTCGCGAGCGCACAGATCGCGTCGGCGTGGACGTGGTCGACGTGCGCCGCCGGCAGGAACGCGTGCAGGAGCGTCTCGACCGAAGGCCGCGGCGAGGTCGGGTCGACGAGGCAGCGTGCGAGATACGCAAGCATCTCCTCGTCCGAGAGGCTCTCCCGCTCCCGCAGCGGCAGGAGCTCGTCCAGCCAGAGCCCGGGGAAGTGCCGCGCCTCGCACGTGGCGAGATCCGACCCGGAGCCCTTGATCCGGATCACGCGGCGCTCGCGGCCGAGGTGGTCGGTCTCCACGAGCTTCGTCGAGGTGTTCCCGCCGCCGTGCAGCACGAGCGAGGGGTCCGCGCCGATGCGGCGCGACCGCTCGACGAGCCGGTCGAGCTCGGTCACGCGAACGCCGACGCGATCCGCTCCGGCGCCGTCGGGTGCGTGAAGAGGATCCGGTAGACGATCCGCGGCGGGTCGAGGTCGCTCAGGTTCGCGGTCGCGAGCTCGCGGTGAACGGTCACGAACGCGTCGCGGTCGTGGGTGAGGTCGAGCGAGAACCGGTCCGCCTCGCGCTCGAAGCGCCGCGAGAGCGACGTCCAGAACGGCAGCGTCAGGAGCTCGAGGACCATCGCGACGAACAGGACGAGCGGCGCGACGGTCGGATCCCGCGGATCGTCGAGGACGGCCCAGACGACGAAGGTGCCCGCGACCGCGCCCAGCATGCCGAGCACGGTTCCCTTCACGACGTGGCGCGCCCGCCGGTGACCGAGCTCGTGCGCGAGGACGAGCTCGAGCTCCGGCCTCGCGGCGCGACGGAGAAGCGTGTCGAACAGGACGACACGCCGCGTCGAGCCGAGCCCCGACACGTACGCGTTGACCTTCGTCGTCCGTCGGCTCGCGTCTGCGACGAGGACGTCGCGCACCGGTACCCCGGCGCGCACCGCGAGCACGCGAAGCTCGGCGGCGAGCTCCTCGTCGGCGAGCGGTTCGAACCGGTTGAAGAGCGGCTCGAGGACGACCGGCGCCAGGAAGCCGACGACGAGGACGAAGAGCGCCGCGAGCGGCGCCGCGACGACCGGCCACCACGACGGAAGCGCGTGCGCGAGGCCGACGACCCCGAGCACGGGGATCGCGGCGAACACGCAGGCGACTAAAAGTTTCCTGAAAAAATCGCCCGCCCAGGCGGCCACCGACTGCGTCGAGAAGCCCCACCGGTGCTCGTTGACGTAGCCTGACCAGAAAACAACGGGCAGGCGCACGAATGCCGACACGGCAACCGCGATCGCCGCGAGAAGCGGGGCTGCAAGCCACCACGGGCCGATCCGCCAGTCGGCGAACGCGGCCAGAAGGCCGAGCACGAGCAGGCCGAGCACGAGGTCGATTGCCTGCGCGACGTAGAGCGGACGGTGGTAGCGCCGCGATTGCTCGACCTGCTCAGCGGAGAAAAACCGGTCTGGCGATCTCACCGAACTTGGCTACTGTATGAAAACTTTGGCGGCCGCAGAACCTCTGCCGAACCCGAATCCACAGCCGTCGCTCGTGAGCGAGTCGCAGAGCGCGCTGTCACGGGAGTGGCGCCGCCTCACGCGCGTCGCGACCCTGATCGCGGTCCTGACGAGCCCGTCGGTCTTCTACTGGTACCACCACCACAACGGCTGGGGCGTCTTCTGGTCGCTCGTCGCCACGTTCTTCACCATCGTCGCCTTCCGCGGCGTCGTCGACGTGATCGTCCGCCGGCTGATCCCGTGGCCGTCGCTCTTCGGCACCGACGACGCGCGCGTCCGCGAGAACGACGTCGTGAACCGCCGCCGCGCGTGGACGTGGAACGGCGTCGTCCGCAAGGCCGCGTGGATCTTCGGACTCCTCACCGTCATCTTCCTGATCAAGCTTGCCAAGGCCTCGCCGGGCCAGAGCGTGAGCTACTTCGGGACGATCGGCCACATCTTCCACACGCTCGGCCGGCTCGCACAGAGCCAGGCGTTCTGGATGCAGATCGTGGTCGTGTTCTTCCTCTTCTTCGCGAACTTCTTCATCTTCATGGGGCCGCTGCTCCTCATGAACATCTCGCAGATCCGCGGCTACGAGCCCGGCGACGCCGAGTGGGGCGTCCGCCTCGACGACGTCCGCGGCCAGGCGGAGGCGAAGGAGGAGGTGCGCCGCGTCGTCACGCTCTGGCAGTCGGGCGAAGTCTTCGAGAAGGCGGGCGGCAAACGCGAACGAGGTCTCCTCTTCCACGGCGCGCCGGGCGTCGGCAAGACGATGCTCGCAAAGGCGATCGCCACCGGGTTCAACTCGCCGTTCGTCTCGATCCCGGGCTCCGGCTTCGCCGCGACGTTCATCGGCATCGACGCGATCGTCGTGCGCTACCTCGCCCGCAAGGCGAAGCGGCTCGCGCGCAAGTGGGGCGGCCAGTGCATCGTCTTCATCGACGAGATCGACGCGGTCGGCATGCGCCGCCGCGGCGTCACGCAGAGCATGACCGCGAGCTACGGCTGGACGCCCGAGTTCTTCGGGCCGTTCGGTGCGATCAACCCGAGCGGCGACCTCGTCATCGAGAGCCCCGCGTGGCGCGAGTTCATGTTCGCGCAGCGCGCGCCGGAGCCGCGCTCGCCGTACCCGCACTGGCTGACGCGCGTCGCAGAGATCGTGAATCAGGGCGCGTTCCCCGGCATGTTCGGCGGCATGGGCGGCCAGCTCGCGCTGAACCAGCTGCTCGTGACGATGGACGGCATCGACAACCCGCCGTTCTTCCGCCGCATGTACACGAACCGGATCAACTCGTTCCTCGACGCGGTCTTCGTCGTCCCGCGGCGCCTCAACAAGACGTCGGGCCGGATCTTCGCCGTCGCCGTCATGGCGATCGGCGCGTGCTTCTTCGTCGAGGGCATCGCGCAGCCGTTCCACATCTCGACGCTCGGCGCGATCTTCATCTCCGCGGCCGGCCTGCTGCTCGCCCTCGTCGGCGTCAGCGTCTGGCGCGGTGTCACGAGGAACGGCACTGCATCGCTCCGCCTGCCGGCGCCGCGGCCGCTCGGCGCGCAGATCTACTTCATCGGCGCGACGAACGTGCCGCTCGAGCAGCTCGACCCGGCGCTCCTGCGCCCCGGCCGCATGGGCCGCCACGTCGCGTTCCGCACGCCGACGAAGGAAGACCGCAAGGACATCTTCGACCTGTACCTCGGCAAGGTCGCGCACGACCCGGAGCTCGACCGCCCGGAGCGCCGCGACGAGATTGCGCGCATCACGAACGGGTACTCGCCGGCGATGATCGACCAGATCTGCTCGATGGCGCTCACGAACGCCCACCACGAGGGGAAGCTCGCGTTCACATGGGGCCACCTCCTCGACGCGATGACGGTGATCGAGTCCGGCGCCGCGGTGAACGTCAAGTACACGCAGGAGGATGCGCGCGCTGTCGCGATCCACGAGGCGGGCCACGCGGCTGCGGCGCACGTCTTCCGTCCCGACCTCGAGTCGAGCCGCCTCTCGATCCGCATGCGCGCGGGCTCGCTCGGCCACCACCAGGCCTTCGAGAAGGAAGAGCGCTTCGGCGCGTTCCAGAGCCGCATGTTCGGCGCGCTCGTGCACACGATCGGCGCGATGGCGGCGGAATTCGCCTTCTACGGCGAGAACTCGGTCGGCGTCGGCGGCGACCTCCAGTCGGTCACGTGGACGGCGGCGATGATGGTCGGCGCGGCGGGCATGTCCCCCCTCCCGCTCGACCTGCACGGCAAGACCTTCGCCGACGAGAGCGAGCAGCAGACGCGCGAGCGCGTGCAGCGGCGCTTCGAGGACATCGGCATGCGCCTGCTCAACCGCACGGCGACGCAGGCCACCGGCGACCCGACCGGCTCCGTCCTCAGCGACCCGCGGAAGCGCGCCTACGCCGCACAGTTCATCGGCCAGGCGTTCGTGACGGCCTACAACCTGATCGAGCAGAACAAGCGGCAGGTCGAGAACATCGCCGACACCGTCATGGAGAAGAAGGAGATCTACGGCGACGACCTCGTCAACCTGCTCGACCGGCAGCACTTCACGAAGCCGCAGATCGACTGGACGGACGAGAGCTCGTGGCCGAGGCTCATGAACTGGTCGAAGCTCGACGACGACGGCCCGCGCGGCGGACGCCCGGCATGAGCGAGACGCCTCCGGAGTTCCCCGCCGGCGAGCCCGGCGACTCCGCCGCCCCCATCGGCGAGCCTGCGACGGGGCCGCTGCCGCTCGTCCCGCAGATGGGCTTCGGCGACCAGCCGCGCTACACCACCCGGTTCACGATCGTCTACGGCGCCCTCGCCGGGATCCTGCTCGCGGCGGTCGGTGCATTCGTCATCCTCGTCGTGAAGCCGGGCCACCGGTCGCCGGCGCCATGGTCGGCCTGGAAGCCGGCGGTCGGCAGCCTCTCGACGATGGCCAGCGAGATCGCGAACCACGTGTCGCACGAGTACAAGCTGAACTCGAGCGGCGCGCAGCTCGTCGCGGTCGTCCCCAGCAAGCCGACGGTGACGAGCGGGACGACGAACATCTCGATCAAGGCGATCGCAATCCGCAAGACGCCGAACTACGAGATCCTCAACTCGAACAAGAGCGAGATGTACACCTTCTGCGGCCTCGGCGACCACTGCTCGATCGCGAGCGGCACGCCGTCGTCCGAGCGCGGCCGGCTCGTTCGCCGCGAGGCGCTCGAGGTGGCGCTCTACACGTTCAAGTTCATCCCGTCGGTCGACTCGGTGATCGCGTTCATGCCGCCCGCGCCGGGATCGACGTCGAGCTCGCTCCTCTTCCTGCAGAAGAAGAACTACAAGGACGAGCTCTCGCATCCGCTGAAGTCGACGCTGCGGCTCGCCGCACCGCCGCTCCCGACGCAGCCGGACGACGTCGAGGCGAACACGATCGACTCGCTGACGCTCTCGAGCATCTTCAGCTACCAGCTGACGGCGCTGCAGACCGGCGGCGCAGCGCTCGTGCTCAATCCTGCGACCTAGATCAGCTGGGGAAACCTCCCGGTTTCCCCAGACCCCTTCCACCGGTCCGCCTGCGGCGGACGGCCGCTAACGCGGCGGCCGGTAGCGGTACCCGAAGCCGCGCACGGTCTCGATCAGCGTCGGGTTCTGCGGGTCGCGCTCCACCTTCAGACGCAGGTAGCGGACGTACAGCTTCACCTCGTCGCCGCCGCGGGCATACGCGTCGCCCCAGACGTGCTCGAGCAGCTGCTCGCGTGAGAGCACCTGCCCCGGGTGCGCGGTGAGCGTGCCGAGCAGGCGGAACTCGAGCGGCGTCAGCGGGACGAGCTCGCCGCGGACCCGCACCTCGCTCGCCCCGAAGTCGATGGACACCTCTGCGTCCTCGTACACGTCGCGCACAGCGGGCGCGGCGCTCGTGCGGCGGAGCACGGCTTCCACGCGCGCGAGCAGCTCGGCGGACGAGAAGGGCTTCGCCACGTAGTCGTCGGCGCCGCCGCGCAGCCCACGGACGCGCTCGACCTCGCTGTCGCGCGACGTGAGCATGATCACGGGCACGTCGGAGACCTCGCGGATCCGCTCGAGCACCTGCCAGCCGGTCAGCCCGGGCATGACGACGTCGAGGAGGACGAGGTCGGGCTTCAGCCCGTAGAGCTTCCGCAGTCCCTCGGTGCCGTCGTCGGCCGTCGAGACCGCGTAGCCGTGCTGCTCGAGCCGGCTGGTCACGATCGCGCGCTCGGTGTCGCTGTCGTCGACGACGAGGATCCGTTCGCTTGCCACGGCGTCAGACTGCACGAGCGACGAGCGCGGCGGGGTCGAGAAGGAGCGCGACGCGGCCGTCGCCGAGGATCGCAGCGCCGAGGTAGCCGCGGACGCGTGCGAGCAGCGGGCCGAGCGGCTTGACGACGACCTCGTCCTGGCCGAGCAGACGGTCGCAGAGGAATCCGGCCTTCCGCCCCGCGGCGGCAACCACCACCGCACGCGACGGCGACGGCGGCGTGTCGCCGAGCTCCGCGAGCGGCAGCGCGGGTAGCACCCCGTGGACGGCGAGCGCCTGCTCGACGTTGCCGAGCGGAATCCCGAACACGTTCCGGCCGCGCTCGACGAGCAGCACCTCGAGCAGCGCGAGCGCAAGCGGCAGCAGCATGACGATGCTCGTGCCCTTCCCCACCTCGCTGCGCACCTCCAGCGAGCCGGTGAACGACTCGACGTGGCGCTTGACGACGTCGAGGCCGACGCCCCGGCCGGAGAGCTCGGTCACCGTCGTCGCGGTCGAGAACCCCGGCGCCGTCAGCACCTCCGTCAACGACCCCTCGCGCTCCGCACGCGCGAGCGTCTCGGGCGGGACGCCGCGGCCGTCGTCCGCGACCACGATCTCGACGACGCTGCCGCGCTGGAGCGCACGCAGCTCGACGAGACCCGTCGGGTGCTTTCCGGCGCGCATCCGCTGCGCCGACGGCTCGATGCCGTGGGCGACGGCGTTGCGCAGGAGATGCGCGAGCGGCTCGGACAGGCTCTCGAGGATGACGCGGTCGAGCTCGGTGTCTGCGCCGACGATGCTGAGCTCGGCCTCCTTCCCCTGGGCACGCGCGATGTCGCGCACCGCGCGAGGGAACGGGCCGGTGATCGACGCGAGCGGAAGCGTGCGCATCGAGATCGCGGCGTCCTTCAGCTCGTCGAGCAGCCGCTCGCCGCGGTCGAGCTCGTCGACGACGTCCGGGTCCTCGCGAACGCGCTCGTCGCCCAGCACGTGCTCGAGGCGGCGGCGGTGCAGGATCGACTCGCCGACGAGGTCGAGCAGCAGGTCGATCTTCTCGGCCGCCACGCGAATCGTGCGCCGGATGGGCTCCGGGGCGGCAGCCGGCGCGTCGATTCCGGCCCTGCGGCGTGCGAGCTCGTCGAGGAGCTCGGGCGCGCCCTGCTCCTCGCCCGCGAGCTGGCGGCGCATCGCGTCGACCGCCCGAAGCAGCGTGTCGGTCAGGTCGACCGGCAGCTCGCGCTCCTCGCGCACGCCTTCCAGGATGTCCTCGATCGCGTGTGCGAGCGCGTGCAGGTCGTCGAGGCCGAGCATGCTCGCCCCGCCCTTGATCGAGTGGGCGTCGCGGAAGAGCGCGTCGACCGCGTCCGGCGCCGCGCGGCCCGACTCGAGCGCGAGCAGCGAGCCGACCATGTTGTCGAGGCGGCCGTTCGCCTCGTCGCGGAAGAGCTCGAAGAACTCGGCGTCGGTCATGCCGTCCGCGCCAGCGCAGCGAAGAGATCCGCCGCCGCGAGACGCGTGGCGCCGTCGGACTCCTCACCGACATCCGTCACGTCGTCGACCGCGAGCCCCGCGCGCCGGCCGCCGTCCTCGGCGACGAGGATCCGCAGCGGACCGTCCGCCCGCTCGACGCCCAGCACCGCCGCGAGGTCGAACACCGGGAGCACCTGCCCGCGCAGGTTGCGGACGCCGAGCACCGCCGGTCCGGCACCGGGCAACGCCGCGACGAGACCGAAGTCGGCGATCTCACGGACGTTCTCCACGGGGACTGCGTAGCGCTCGCCGCCCACGCGGATGCTCACCACGGTGCTCAACGCGGCCCCGCTCCGTTGCCGCCGGCGAGCGTCCGCTCGAGCTCGGCGGCGAGCTCCTCGACCCGCGCGGCGGTGTTCGCGCGCTGCTCGGCCTCGGCGACGAGCGCGAGCGCCGACTCGCGGATCTGCACCATCGCGGCGGCGACCTGGTCGGCGGCCGCCTTCTGCTGCTGCGTGGCGCGGATCGACTCCTCGAGCATCCTCGTCGTCTCGGTCATCAGCTGTCCGACCTCGCGTGCCTGCCGCGAGCCCGCCTCGGTCGCGGTGATCGTCGCGCTCGTCTCCTGCTGGACGTCGGCGATGATGTCGCGGATCGAGTCTGTCGAGCGGATCGAGCGCTCGGCGAGCTTGCGCACCTCGGAGGCGACGACCGCGAACCCCTTGCCCGCCTCTCCGGCGCGCGCCGCCTCGATCGCGGCGTTCAGCGCAAGGAGGTTCGTCTGCTCGGCGAGCTCGTTGATCAGCGCCAGGATCTCGCCGATCCTCTGCGAGCGCTCGCCGAGCGAGGCCGACCGCGCTGCGATCGTCTCGACCTGCTCCTGCATGTGCCGCATCGTCGCACCGGTCTGCTCGGCCGCTGCCGAAACTGCGTGCGCGTTGTCCGCGATCGCTGTCGCGGCGGCCGCGAGCCGCTCGATCGTCGCGGACGTCTCGGCGACCGCCGTCGACTGCTGCGTCGTCGCGGTTGCGGACTGCTTGACGGCCGCGCGCAGCTCGTTGGCGACGAGCGCGAGAATCCCCGACGTGTCGTGCACCCGGTGCACGAGCTCCGCGAGGCTTGCTTCGCGCGAGCCGACCCGCGCGACGAGCGTGAGCGCGTAGACGGCGAAGCCGATCGCGGCCACGATGGAGACGATCGCGGCAACGAGGCTCGCGATCCTCGACTCGGTTCGCGCGCTCGCGGCGGCAGAGCTACGGTTCGTCGCCTCGTCTCCGTAGATCTGCTGGAGCGACGCGAGGGAGCCGACGACGCTCGGCTCGTGCGTGTTCAGCTCGGCGATCGCCGACTCCTCGGCGACGACGTTCGTGCGGGCGGCTCCCTCGTGACGCCGGAAGTCGGCGACGAACGCGTCGTTCGCGGCCTGGGCGCGCTGGATGAGTGCGGCCTCGCCGGGCGCGGACGGCTTGAGCGACTGCATCGCCGTGTTGAACTCGACGCTCGAGTTGCCGATCGTCGTCAGCGACGCGATGTTCGCGGTGAGCATGTACTCGTCCATCGCCTCGCGCTCGCGCAGGAAGGCGTTGACGGCGACCTGTGCGGTCAGCTGCTGGTTGGCGGAGCGAGTCGACTGGTCGCGCTTGGCGGCCGCGTTGTAGTCACGCCAGATGGAGACGCCGAAGGCGATGGCGATGAGCGGGACGACGACCGCCGTGGCGATCAGAATCCTGCGTGCGGGGCCGCGGGCGTGAACGCCCCGGCGAAGGCCGGGATCGTGGCCGAGCATTGCGAATCCTTCGCGGGAGCCTACGCCTCTCCTGCCGTCAGGCCCGGCCGGCGAGGGTGCGGAGCCGGCGCCGGAGGGCCGTCGCGGCGTCTCCGTCCGGCTCTCGCAGCGCGACCTCGTCCTTCGCGAGCGCGGCGACCGCGCCGGCGGCAAGCGCCGCCTCGGCCACCGTCGTCCGCGAGGAGAGGACGAGGATCGGCACCGGGTGCTCCCGCATGATCCGCTGGACGGCGTCGAGCCCGTTCATCCCGGGTAGCTCCACGTCCATCGTCACGAGGTCGGGAGCGAGCTCGGGAACCGCGGCGATCGCCTCCTCGGCCGAGCCGCGGACGCCGACGACCTCGATCTCGGGCTCGTGCTCGAGGAGGCGGCGCAAGCCTGCCGCGAACGTCGGCGAGTCATCGCAGACGAGGACGCGGATCGGGCCGGTATCCCCCACGCCGCAAGTCAACCGCCGCGCCGTCGGATTCCCGGGCCGCAGGGGTTGGAATCCGGTTATACGTTCCGGGGTGGCGCTTCTCGAGACGGCCGTCGAGCACGGCAGCGAGTTCACACGGCGACAGGAGCGGATGGCGTCGCTCGTCGCCGAGCTGCGCGAGCGCACCGCGCAGGTCGCACGCGGCGGCGGCGACCGGGCGATCGAGCGCCACCGCGAGCGCGGGAAGCTCCTTGCGCGCGAGCGGATCGACCGGCTCGTCGACCCGGGGACGGCGTTCCTCGAGCTCGGCGCGCTCGCGGCATGGGAGCTCTACGACGGCCAGGCGCCGTCGGCCGGGATCGTCACCGGCATCGGCGTCGTCGAAGGCCGCGAGTGCGTCGTCGTCGCGAACGACGCGACGGT
>JAFAHG010000221.1 GCA_019237315.1 Actinomycetota bacterium | reverse complement strand
CCAACGGCTGCACCAGCGTGATGTACGAGAGCGTCCCCGACTTCCCCGACAAGGACCGCTGGTGGGCGATCGCCGAACGCTACGGCGTCGACATCCTCTACACGGCGCCCACCGCGATCCGCACGCACATGAAGTGGGGGCCGGAGTACGCCCGGCGGCACGACCTCTCGTCGCTGCGCCTGCTCGGATCCGTCGGCGAGCCGATCAATCCCGAGGCATGGGTCTGGTACCACGACCACGTCGGCGGCGGACGCTGTCCGATCGTCGACACGTGGTGGCAGACCGAGACCGGGATGATCATGATCACGCCGCTTCCCGGCGTCACGACGACGAAACCGGGCTCGGCGACGAAGCCGTTCCCCGGCGTCGACGCGGCTATCTACAACGAGGCGGGCGACGAGGTCGGGCCGGGCGGCGGCGGCTATCTCGTCCTGCGGCGGCCGTGGCCGGCGATGCTGCGGGGGATCTACGGCGACGACGCCCGCTACCGCGAGACGTACTGGTCGAAGTACGGCGACGTGTACTTCGCGGGCGACGGCGCGCGTGTCGACGGCGACGGCGACTTCTGGCTGCTCGGCCGCGTCGACGACGTCATGAACGTGTCGGGGCACCGCATCTCCACGATCGAGGTCGAGTCCGCGCTCGTCGACCACCCCGAGGTCGCGGAAGCGGCGGTGGCGTCACGCGCGGACGCGATGACGGGCCAGGCGATCGTGGCGTTCGTGACGCTGAAGGGCGGTAGGGACGGGTCGGTCGAGAAGCTCGAGGAGCTCCGCAACCACGTCGCCGCGAAGATCGGCCCGATCGCGAAGCCTGCGAACATCGTGTTCACGCCGGAGCTGCCGAAGACGCGCAGCGGCAAGATCATGCGGCGGCTCTTGCGCGACGTCGCGGAGAACCGGCCGCTCGGCGACACGACGACGCTCGCCGACCCCGCGGTCGTCGAGGAGCTGCGCCACCGGGGCGTCGAGGAAGCGGGGAAGGACGATTAGTCGACGAGTGCGGTGAACCGCTCCTCGTCGTCGAACGGACCGATGACGGCGAGGTAGAGGTCGTCCCGCGCGATCAGGTCCTGCGCGACGCGGTGCACGTCCTCGACGGTGACCGCGTCGAGCGCTGCGAGCACCTCCGCCGGCTCGACGGCGCGGCCCTCGAGGACCTCGCGGCGCAGCCCGAACATGATCAGCCCCTGCGGGCTCTCGGTCTGCAGCACGAAGCGCCCCTTCGCGAACGACCGGGCCTTCTCGAGCTCGTCCGCGGGCACCGGCTCGTCGGCCATGCGCTGGAACTGCTCGACGACGACCTTCACGGCTTCGTCGATCCGCGTGATGTCCACACCGGCCTGCGCGACGAGGGTGCCGGTGTCCGTGTAGGAGTGGGCGCTCCCGTGCACGTAGTACGAGAGCCCGCGGCGCTCACGTACTTCGAGGAAGAGCCGCGACGACATACCTCCGCCGAGCACCGTCGCAAGGAGCTGCAGCGCGTACCGGTCCGGGTGATCGACGGGGTAGCTCGGTACCCCGACGCAGATGTGCGCCTGGTCGGCGTCCTTGTGCTGCACGCGTACGTGCGGCCCGGGTGAGCGGTCGAGCGTGACGGGCGGGAAGCTCGCGTTCCCGTTCGCGCGCATGTCGCCGAGCAGGTCCTCGAGCATCGGTGTCAGGTCGTCGCCGACCATGCCGCTGATCCCGACGACCATGCGGTCGGCGGTGTACCACTCGTCGACGTAGTCCATGAACGTGTCGCGGCTCGCGGCGCGGATCGTCTCCTTCGTCCCGAGCGTCTCCCACCCGAGCGGGTTGTCGCCGAAGATCAGGTGCTCGTAGACCGTGCCGATGTGGTCGCGAGGCGTGTCCTGGTACATGTTCATCTCCTCGAGGATCACGCCCTTCTCGCGCTCGATCTCCTCCGGGTCGAACTTCGAGTGGCGCAGCATGTCGAGGAGCACGTCGAACGCGGTGTCGCGGTTCTCGCCTGCGCAGCGGACGAAGTACCCCGTGTACTCCTTGCCGGTGAAGGCGTTGAACTCGCCGCCGATCCCGTCGATCGTCGAGGTGAGGTCGCGCGAGTTCGGCCGCCGCTCGGTTCCCTTGAAGAACATGTGCTCCGCGAAGTGTGCGATGCCGCGGTTGTCGGCGCGCTCGTAGCGCGAGCCGGCGGCGAGCATGACGAAGCAGGACACCGATTGTGCGTGCGCGAGCGGGGCACTGAGGACGCGGAGACCGTTCGACAGCTCCTGGCGCTCGAAGACGGGCACGGGGCGATGCTACCCCGTGGCAACCGATTTGCGAAGAACCCTTTAACCCGCGACTCGGCCTGCCCGCGTTCAGCCGATCTCGGCCAGGGCGGCGAGCAAGCGGTCGACCTCGTCGGCCGTGTTCGTGTGGACGATGCCGACGCGGACGGCACCGTCGGCAAGGCCGAGGTGCCGCATCACCTCGAGCGCGTAGTAGTTCCCGTGCCAGACGGCGAAGCCGCCCGCGGCGAGCGCTGCCGCAGCCTCGGCCGGCGACACCCGCTCCGACGTGATTGCGAACGTGGGGACTCGATCGTCCCTCGTCGCGGGACCGTGGAGCCGCCACGACGCCGGTAGGCCGTCGAGGAAGCGCGCGCCGAGCTCCGTCTCGTGGTCGCGGACGAAGTCCCAGCCGACCGAGTCGAGGTAGGCGACCGCGGCGCTGAAGCCCGCGAAGAGCTCGTGCGGCTGCGTCCCGGTCTCGAACCGGTGCCCGAGCGGGACGTCGGGTGCCGGGCGCACCTTGTACGGCCGCCACCGCTCGAGGAGCTCGCGCTTCCCGAACGCGAGCCCGAGGTGCGGTCCGTAGAACTTGTACGGCGAGCAGAGCAGTACGTCCGCGTCGACGAGCGTGACGTCGATCGGGCCGTGCGGCGCGTAGTGCACCGCGTCGACCCACGCGAGCGCGCCCGCCTCGTGCGCGAGCCCGACGACGTCGGCGACCGGCGTCACGACGCCGACGCCGTTCGATGCCCACGGGAACGCGACCACGCGCGTCCGCGAGGAGAGCAGCGACCGGAGATGTCCGAGGACGAGCCGGCAGTCGCCGTCGAGCTCGCAGAAGCGAACGACGAGGTCGAGGTCGTGGGCGAGCTCGAGCCACGGCGAGACGTTCGCGTCGTGGTCGAGCTCGGTCACGACGATCTCGTCCCCGGGCTCCCATCCGCGTGCGGCGGTGCGCGACAGCGCGAAGTTCAGCGTCGTCATGTTCGCGCCGAAGATCACCTCGTCCGGCGTGGCCCCGAGGAAGCGCGCAGCGTCCGCGCGCGCCCCGTCCACGACGGTGTCGCTCGCACGCGACGTCGCGAACGCACCTCCGAGGTTCGCGTTCGACGTGTGCAGGTACTCCGCGATCGCGTCGACCACCGAGTCCGGGACCTGTGTGCCTCCCGGGCCGTCGAAGAACGCGACCGGAGCGCGCAGCGCCGTGAACTGTCCGCGCACCGCCTCGACGGTCGTCGTCGCCATCGACCGAACGCTACGCGACGCGGGTCCGTCCGGTCCCGGTCCTAGAGTCCCGCGCAGTGAGACTCAGGCCCCTGACAGAGGCCGAGTGCTACGCCCGGTGCTACGGAGGCGTCCGCACCGAACAGGTCAGCATCCTTCGTGCCGCGAACACGGCCGACCGGGAACGCGTCGCTCTCGCGCGCTTGCGTGAGCTTGCGCGAACCGCGGACGAGTCTCAGCAGGAGGCTGCATGACGCGCGTCTGCGCAAGCTGGACGTCGCGGCGTCGCTACGCGGGCCGGCGGATCGGGCGTCCTGCGCCGCCGCTCCCGAGCTCGTGGTTCTGCACGGCGACGTGGCACACGCGTCTGCCACGCTGTCGGCCGCGTGGTCGCAAGCGGCTGTAGTCACTGCTAGGTGCCAGAGGGAGAGCTCTGGCACCTTCATCAGCGGTCCCCGACGTCCTCGCCCCGAACCTCGCCTGCATCTTCTGCGGCATCAACCCCGGCCGCGTGTCGGCGGCCGCGAACGCGCATTTCGCGAACCCCCGCAACGACTTCTGGCGGCTCCTCCACGACGCAGGCTTCACGCCACGGCGCCTTGACCCGCACGAGCAGTTCGACCTCCTCGCGCTCGGCTACGGCGTCACCAACGCGGCGTACCGCACGACGCCGGGATCCGGCGATCTCAAGCGCGGCGACTTCGACGCGTCGCGCATCGCAGAGGTCGCGCGCGAGCTGACGCCGCGCGCGATCGCGTTCGTCGGCAAGGAGGCCTACCGCGGACTCTTCGGGGAGCGTCCGGAGCTCGGGCCGCAGGGACGAATGCTCGGGCAGACGTGTCTCTTCGTGCTGCCGTCGACGTCGCCCGCGAACGCGGCCGTCCCGTACGACGTCCGACTCGAGTCGTTCCGCTCGCTGCGCACATGGATCGAGCCGGTCGACAGGCCTGCAGTTCGCGCGCTGCTCGTCGACCGCGAGCGGCGGACGCTTCTCTTCCGCTGGCACGTCGGCGGGCACGTGTGGTGGATCACGCCGGGCGGCGGCAAGGAGCCCGGCGAGGACGACGAGACGGCACTCCGGCGCGAGCTCCGCGAGGAGGTCGGGCTCACGGACGTGACGATCGGCGACGTCGTGCACGAGCGGCTGAACGTGCTCCCGTATCCGCCACGCATCACCCTTCAACAGGAGCGGTTCCACCTCGTCGAAGTGGACGAGCTGCAGGTCGCGCCGACCGTCGACCTCGTCCAGGAAGGTGTTTTCGCACACCGCTGGTGGACGGCCGAAGAGCTCGAGGCGACCGAGGAGCGCTTCTCGCCGCTGGAGCTGCCCGCTCTGCTGCGCGCCCTCTAGCCTGTCGCCGTGGAGGTCGTCGTCGTCATCCACCTGCTCGCCGCCTGCGTCTGGGTCGGCGGCTCGATCGCGCTCGTCGTCGCCGGCGTACCGGCGATCCGGATCCTCGAGGGCGAGTCGCGAGGGCGCGCGATGCGCGAGATCGGCCGCCGCTGGCGCCGTCTCGGGTACGGCGCGCTCGTCGTGCTCGCCGTGACCGGCGTGCCGCTCGCGCAGCACGACTACGCGCACGGACGCTCGCCGTTCCAGACGGTGCTGTGGGTGAAGGTCGGGCTCGCAGTCGGGCTCGTGCTCTTCTCGTACCTGCACAACTTCGTCCTCGGTCCCCGGCTGCAGGCGGAGGTCCGCGAGGGCCGCCCTCAGCGGACACGGCCGACCCTCGTCGTCGTCGGCTGGATCAGCCTCGCGCTGACGCTGACCGTGCCGGTGCTCGGCGCGGTCCTGTCGCACCTCGCGCCCTAGCCCGGCCAGCGGTTCGTTATGGGCGTCCGCCGGTCGCGGCCGAACGCCTTCGGATGCAGCTTCACTCCGGGAGGCGCCTGGCGGCGCTTGTACTCGGCGCGGTCGACCATCGCGAGCGCGCGCTCGACGACGTCGGGCTCGAAGCCGTCCTGCGAGAGCTCCTCGCGCGACCGGTCGAGCTCGACGTACGCCTCGAGGACGCGGTCGAGCTTCGGATACGGCGGCAGCGAGTCCTCGTCGAGCTGGTTCGCCCTCAGCTCGGCCGACGGCGCGCGGTCGATGATCGACTGCGGGATGAGCTCACGTCCCGCGCGTTCGTTGAGCCGGCGCGCGAGCCGGAACACGTCCGTCTTGTAGACGTCCTTGAGCAGCGCGAAGCCGCCGGCGAGATCGCCGTACAGCGTCGAGTAGCCGACCGACAGCTCCGACTTGTTGCCCGTCGCGATCACGATCCAGCCGAACTTGTTCGAGAGCGCCATCAGCAGCGTGCCGCGGATGCGCGCCTGCAGGTTCTCCTCGGTGAGGTCCGGTGTGCGCCCCGTGAAGATGGGCGCGAGCACCGTGCCGAAGGCCTCGACGGCCGGCTCGATCGGCAGCTCGCGGAAGTCGATGCCGAGCGACTCGGCAAGGCGGCGCGCGTCGGTGCGTGTTCCCTCCGACGAGTAGCGCGACGGCATCGAGACGCCGTGCACGCGGTCGTTTCCGAGCGCGCCCACCGCGAGCGCTGCCGTGAGCGCCGAGTCGATCCCTCCGGACAGTCCGATGACGACGTCGCCGAAGCCGTTCTTCAACACGTAGTCGCGCAGGCCGAGCTCGAGCGCGCAGCGCATCTGCTCGAGGTCGTCGAGGAGCGGCGCCTGCACCGGCTCCGGGGCGCCGCGATGCGGGCGCGGCGCGGCGAGCTCGAGCACACGCACGCCGCGCTGCTCGCCGCGCTCGCGCGCGAGCGACCGGCGGCGCACGTCGCGCAGCCGCCGTCCCACCGCGGCGACGGGGTCGACGTCGACGACGAGGAGCGCCTCCTCGAATCCCGGGGCGCGTGCGACGAGCTCGCCTTCGTCGTCGAAGACGACCGAGTGTCCGTCGAACACGAGCTCGTCCTGCGCGCCGACTGCGTTGCAGAGCGCGACGAAGCACGCGTTGTCGCGCGCGCGCACGCGCAGCATCTCCTCGCGCTCGCGGTCCTTGCCGACGTGGAACGGCGACGCGGAGATGTTCGCGACGAGCTGCGCGCCCGCGAGCGCGAGATCGGTCGCCGGCGGCCCTGGCTGCCAGATGTCCTCGCAGATCGTCGGCCCGACGAGCGCGTCGCCGAAGCGCAGGAGCAGTAGGTCGTGCCCCGGCGCGAAGTACCGGTCCTCGTCGAAGACGCCGTAGTTCGGCAGGAAGCGCTTGCGGTAGACCGCACGCACCTCGCCGTCGGCGAGGACCCAGCACGCGTTGTAGAGGTCGCCCTCGAGGTAGGGCGCGCCGACGAGTGCGGTGATCCCGCGGGTCGCGCGCGCGATCTCGTCGACCGCGCGGCGCGCTGCGCGGATGAACCCCGGGCGGAGCAGCAGGTCCTCCGGGGGATAGCCGGTGACGACGAGCTCCGGCAGGAGGACGAGGTCTGCGCCTGCGGCGCGCGCCTCGCCGATCCGGCCGGCGATCCGGTCGCGGTTGCCGTCGAGGTCGCCGACGACGCTGTTGATCTGTGCGAGCGCGAGTCTCACCCGAGTTTTCTCCTCCCAGGCGAAAACTCTACCTCAGACGCCGCTCTCGAGCCGCTCCTTCAGCTTGGCCTGGTCCTTCGGCACCTGCTTGCGCGCCTGGCCCGTCGCCATGCCGGCGAGCATCTTGCCCATGAGGCCGTGCGGCTCGAGCTCGAGCTCCACGGTCACACGCGACCCGCTCCCCGACGGCTCGACGGTCAGCGAGCCGACCGGCCGCAGCGGCCCGTCGACCCCGCGGAAGGCGACGCGCCGCGGCGGGTCGTACTCGGTGATCTCCCACGAGACCTCCTGCGTCCGGTTCCCCATCCGCCGGACGTCCTTCATGCGCGTCCCGACGCGGTTCGGACCTTCCGTCTGACGCGTGGAGCTCACGATCTGGTCCTGCCACTCGCCGTGACGCTCGAGCTGGTCGAGGTATGCGAAGACCTCTTCCGGGTTTCGGGCGATCTCGATGCTTTCGGTGATCTTGGTCATGCGCGATCCTAGATCGCCCGGGCGATCGCCTCCAAGGACTCCGGATTCTCGACCGACGAGAGGTCGCCCGGATCGCCGCCGGTCGCAGCGGCCCGCACCGCGCGGCGCACGACCTTTGCGGAGCGCGTCTTCGGCAGCGCGTCGACGAAGACGACGCGAGCGGGCCGGAACGCACGCCCGAGCGACGCCGCGACCGTGTCGGCGATCTCGTCCTCGGAGGCCGACGCGCCGGGCAGCAGGCAGCAGAAGATCCACGCGGTCTCGCCCTTCACCTCGTGCGGCACGCCGACCGCCGCCGCTTCGCGCACCGCCGGATGCGCGACGGCCGCCGACTCGAGCTCGGCAGGTCCGATCCGCTTGCCCGCGATGTTGAGCGTGTCGTCGGAGCGGCCGTGCAGGAACCAGAACCCGTCCTCGTCGACGGACGCCCAGTCGCCGTGTACCCACACGCCGGGCAGGCGCCGCCAGTACGCGTCCAGGTACCGCTCGGGGTCGCGCCAGAACCCGCGCGTCATCCCGGGGAACGGCTTGCGGCACACGAGCTCGCCGACCTCGCCGGTGCCGACCAGCGAGTTGCCGTTCGCGTCGACCACGTCCATCGCCATCCCGGTCGCCGGCCCGCCGAGCGAGCACGCCTTGATCGGCACCGACGGCACCGGCGACAGGAAGCATGCGCCGACCTCCGTGCCGCCCGAGCAGTTGATGATCGGCACGCGTCCGCCGCCGACGCTCTCGAACAGCCAGCGGTACGGCTCGGGATTCCACGGCTCGCCGGTCGTGACGAACGTGCGCAGCGAGGAGAGGTCGTGCTGCGGGTCACCGTGCGGAACGAGCGCGCGCGTGAGCGTCGGCGAGAGGCCGAGGCACGTCACGCGCTCCTGCTCGACGATGCGCCACAGCCGGTCGGCCGGCCAGTCGGGTGCGCCTTCCGCGAAGACGATCGTCGCGCCCATCGCGCCGGCGCCGACGACGGTCCACGGGCCCATGATCCAGCCCATGTCGGTGGCGAAGTGCACGACGTCGCCTGCGTGCACGTCGGCCTGGTAGCAGACCTCGCGCGCGATCGACACGAGGAAGCCGCCCTGCACGTGCACGATCCCCTTCGGCACGCCGGTCGTGCCCGACGTGTAGGTCAGGAGGTACGGCGTCTCGGAGTCGACCTCGAGCGCAGGCAGCTCGCCCGGATAGGCATCGAGCTCGAACGGCGCGAGCACCACCTCGACGTCGACGCCCGTCTCCTCGACCGTCGCGAGCATCGGCACCGGCTTCCCGCGGCGCGACGACTCGGGCTGCGTGATCACGACCTTCGCCTCGCTCGCCTCGAGGCGCTGCTTCACCGCCGGCGCTGCGAAGCCGGAGAAGATCGGCACCTGAATCGCGCCGACGTGCGCACACGCGTGCGAGGCGATCGCCACCTCGGGCGACATGGGGAGGTAGATCGCGACACGGTCGCCGGGCTCGACCCCGAGCGCGACGAGCCGCTCCGCGAGCCGCGTCACGTCGCGCGAGAGCTCGGCGAAGGTGAGCGCGCGGCGCGAGCCGTCCTCGCCGAGCCCGACCGCCGCGACGGCCTCCGGCGTCCGCTCCGCCCAGCGGTGGACGCAGTTGCGCGCGATCGACACCTCGCCGCCGACGAACCACGTCGCCCATTCCGGGCCGCGCGAGAGGTCGCTCACGCGCTCCCACGGCCGCGAGAACTCGAGGCCCATGTCCTCGATCGCGAGCGGCCAGAACCAGTCTGGATCCTCGCCCGAGCGACGGACGAGCTCCCACCAGTCCTCCTCGCCCGCGCGGCGCACGAGCCGGGTCGCGTTTGCGCGCTCGACCACGTCGGTAGGTGGGCGCCAGACGACGTCGGTCACGGCGCCGAAGGCTAACCGCGGCGTCGTCCCGGGAGGCTAAGCTAGTGGCCGCTAACTTCTGAGGAGGTCGATATCGATGATGCAGCGGCTCGTCACCCCGGAGAACAAGAAGTGGTGGACGCTCGGCGCGGTCGCGTTCGGCCTCTTCATGATCATGCTCGACAACACGATCGTGAACGTCGCGCTGCCGACGATGCAGCGGTCGCTCCACCTCAAGATCTCCGAGCTCGAATGGGTGGTGACGGGGTACGCGCTCACGTTCGGCGCGTTCATGCTCACGGGGGGCAAGCTCGCCGACCTCTTCGGCCGGCGCTTCATCTTCGTCGTCGGACTGGTCGTCTTCACCGCGTCCTCGCTCGCCTGCGGTCTCGCGGGTAGCGCGACCGTCCTCATCGCCGCGCGGGTCGTGCAGGGACTCGGCGCGGCGCTGATGAACCCCTCGACGCTCTCGATCATCACCGTGACGTTCCCGCCGCGGCAGCGCGGCACCGCGATCGGGATCTGGGCCGGCGTCTCCGCGCTCGCGCTCGCGATCGGTCCGCTCGTCGGCGGGATCATCGCCGAGCGCATCAACTGGAACTGGATCTTCTTCATCAACGTCCCGATCGGCGTGATCGCGATCGCGTCCGCGTTCCTGCTCATCGACGAGTCGCGCGACACGTCGCACGAGCAGCGCCCCGACATCCCCGGCCTCCTCACGTCGGCGCTCGGCCTCTTTGCGCTCTCGTACGCGCTGATCGAGGCCAACAACTACGGGTGGACGTCGACCCGGATCCTGCTCGCCTTCGCCGTTGCGGTCGTCGCGCTGGCGGCCTTCGTCCTGCTCGAGCGACACCAGCGGCTGCCGATGCTCGAGCTCTCGCTCTTCCGCAACAAGACCTTCGCCGGCGCGAACAGCGTGATGCTGCTCGTCGGTCTCGCGATGTTCGGCGTCTTCTTCTACATCTCGTTGTACGTGCAGCAGGTGCTCGGCTACTCCGCGATCCAGGCCGGTGCGAGCTTCCTGCCGTGGACGCTCCTGATCATCGTCCTCGCGCCGCAGGCGGGGCGGCTGTCGGATCGCATCGGCTCGCGCGCGCTCGTCGCGGGCGGGATGGTCGTGCTCACCGGCTCGCTCGTCCTGTTCGCGCGCATGGGGACGCACGAGAGCTTCTGGGGTCTCCTCCCCGCGATGCTGCTCGGCGGCGTCGGGATGTCGTCCGCGATGGCGCCGACGACGGCGGCCGCGATGGCCGCGGTGCAGCGCGACAAGGCCGGCGTCGGCTCGGCCGTGCTGAACAGCATGCGCCAGGTGGGCGGCTCGCTCGGGATCGCGATCATGGGCGCGATCGTCGCGGCGGGGATCAAGAGCTCCGCGCACGCCGGGCATCCGCGTCCCGTCGCATTCGTGAACGGGCTGCACCACGGCCTCGACACGGCCGCCGCGATCGCGCTCGCGGGTGCGCTCATCGCCGCGCTGACCTTGCAGGGATCGGGGCACGCGGGACAGCCCGAGCACCGGAGCGCCGTCGCCGAGGCGGCGTGACCGTGAGCGCGACGCGGCCGCGCCTGCGCGCGGAGGAGCGCCGGCGCGCGGTGCTGGAGGCGGCGTCGCGCGTCTTCGCGAAGTCGAGCTACGACGGCGCGACGACGGCCGAGATCGCACGCGAAGCGGGCATCACCGAGCCGATCCTCTACCGGCACTTCGGCTCGAAGCGCGAGCTCTACCTCGCGTGTCTCGACGCCGCGTGGCAGAGCTTGCGCGCGACGGCGGAGGAGGCGGTTGCGGCCGACCCCGGTCGCTGCCTCGGCGCGGTTGCGGACGTGTACATGACGCGCCGCGCGCAGACGAGGCTCGTCGACCTCTGGATCCAGGCGCTCACCGTCGCGCCGGAGGACCCTGCGATCGCGAAAGCGGTCAAGGAGCAGGTCCGCGCGGTGCACGCATTCTTCGCCGACGTCATCCGCGCCGGACAGGCGGAGGGACACGTGGCGGCGGAGCGCGATCCGGTTGCCGAGGCGTGGGTCTTCCTCGGCTGCGGCCTCCTCGCGACGATGGACGAGCGCCTCGGCGGCCTCCTCGGCCGCGACCTGGAGCGCGTGCGCACCGCGCGGCGCGCGTGGATGCTCGCGCAGCCGTAGGACGCGCCAAAAAAGAGAGCCCCGGCTGCGGCACCCGGGGCTCTTCTTGGTCAGGCGGGGCGCCGGTGAGGTGCTCCGAGAAGCGTTGGCTCTGCGGCCCAGCCAGTGCTTCCGGTTCTGCGCCTCGGCGCTCCACTTGCGACGACGACCGAAGCCGTGTGCAAGGTGCGCTCACTGTACGAGCCGTGCACGGGTCTGTCAAGTGCCTCGGTCAAGTGATCTTCGGGTATCCGCTTGACCCGAAAACCGCATAACCATGGGCTTTTTCCGACATGTCCTTTTCGGGGGATTGCGCTCCCAGGCGGGGTGATGCAGACTTCTCGCACCCGATGGCGCCCCAGACCACCCGCATCTCTCCGGCCGTTCCGCGCGGGTCCCGGCTCGGCGAGCGCCTGCGCCAGCTGCGGGTCTCCGCCGGTCTCACGCAGACCGAGATCGCGGGCGAGCGCTTCTCGAAGGAATACATCTCGCAGATCGAACGCGGCAAGACGCGGCCGACGCAGGACACGATCGAGTGGCTCGCGCTTCGGCTCGGTGTCGACCCGACGTTCCTCGCGAGCGGTGTCTCGACCGACGAACGTGCCCGCGCCGAGGCCATCCTCGCGCGCGCGGAGACGCTCGTCGAGCGCCGCGACTACGAAGGCGCGCTCGACGAGTACAGCTCCGCTCTCGCAGCGGTGCTCGCGACGGGCGCGGTCGAGCTGCAGGTGCGCATCCTCTCCGGCGAGGCGTGGGCCCGCGCACACGCGGGCGACGTCAAGACGGCGACCGAGCTCCTGACACAGGCGCGCGGGCTCGTCGAGGGCCCGCAGTTCTCGGACGTCGACCGCGCGGAGATCGTCTTCCGGCTCGGCGCGTGCCGATACCTCCTCTCGAGCGTCGCCACGGCGATCGCGCTCTTCAACGAGGCGCTCGCGCTCGTCGACGGGTCGCCGCTGCCGTCCGACCTCATCCGCTCTCACATCTTCACGTGGCGCTCGCGCTGCTACCGCCGCCAGCGGGACTTCGAGGCCGCGCGCGAGGACATCGAGCGTGCGCTCGAGCTCGCGGAGGCACTCGACGACACGCGGGCGGTGGGCGAGGCGTACTTCCAGGCGTCGCTCGTCGCGGAGCGCGACGGCAAGTGGGTCGTCGCGCGCACCTATGCGGAGCGCGCGAAGGCGGCGTACGAGGAGTTGACCGACCGCGGCAACGTCGGCCGG
Source organism: Actinomycetota bacterium (assembly GCA_019237315.1). Classification (GTDB taxonomy): domain Bacteria; phylum Actinomycetota; class Thermoleophilia; order Gaiellales; family Gaiellaceae; genus PALSA-600. The sequence continues at coordinate 10,766 of JAFAHG010000221.1, read as the reverse complement.
CTGCTGAACAACCTCGGCGTGTTCGAATTCCTGCTCGGCAAGCCCGAGGTTGCCGTCGAGCGCTTCAAGGAGGCGTTCGCGGTCGCACTCGAGGTCGACGACCAGGACGAGGCGGCGACCGCCGTCTCGTCGCTCGCGCAGGCGCACCTCCGCACGGGCGATTCGGCCGTCGCCGAGGAGCACGCGCGGCACGCGCTCGGCCTGCTCGGCGAGCGCGACGACCGGCTCGACGAGATCGGCAACGCGCGCCTCGTGCTCGGCCGCGCGCTGCTCGACCAGGGCCGGCTCGAAGAGGCCGAGGAGACGCTCGCGGCGGCGGAGGATGCGTTCGCGCGGCTCTCGTCCGGTTCGCATCGCGCAGCCGCGTGGGTCGCACAGGGCGACCTCGCGCAGCGGCGCGGCGACGACCACCGCGCAGCCGCGCTGTACAGGCGCGCGGCGGAGACGCTCCAGGACTTCAGGTTCTAGGTTCGAGAGGAGGTGACATCTGTGGCAAGCAAGCTGGCATGGCTTCTGAGCAAGCGGGGTCTGATCCTCGCTGTGGCGGCGCTCATGGCCGCCGTTTTCGGGGCGCACGTCCATTCGGACGGCCTCTGGGACGGCCCGGGCTAAGCGTCCTCTCCACCTCGGCGTGAGGAGGTAGCCCAGTGCCTCGCGGCAGGCGAAGCAGGATGAGCGAACGCGTCGCGTGTGGGAGGACGCGCAGGCTTGGGAGAGCCTGCGCGTCCCCACGCCACACTCAGCGCTTTGCGCGCAGGTGAGTGGAGGGCGACCCTCGGTACAGTGAGTCGTGATGGAGACGTCGCTGCCCCGCGTCCGCGGCTTCGCGATCTCCGCGCGGACGTTCCGCAGCCTGGCGACCGCGAGTGCATTCATGTCGCTGCTCGTCATCGTGACAGGGGCGACGGTGCGGCTCACCGCGTCGGGTCTCGGCTGTCAGCACTGGCCCGGCTGCCAGTCGACGCAGTTCCTGCCGGAGAAGGGCTACCACTCCATCATCGAGTTCACGAACCGCGGCATCGCGGGCGTCACGGTGTTGGCCACGCTGCTCGCGTTCGTCGGCTCGCTTCTCTACGCCGGCGCGCCCCGTTGGCTGCGCTGGACGGCGGGCGTCGTCTTCGCGGGGACGTTCGCGCAGGCGCCGCTCGGCGCGATCACGGTGCACTACCACCTGAACCCGTGGCTCGTGCTGTCGCACTTCCTGCTCTCGATGGCCGTGCTGCCGCTCGCCGTGCTCGTCGCACTCGAGGCGTGGCAACTGCGCGGCGATCCGGTTCCCGCGCTCGTCCGCCGAGCCTCGCTCGTCCTCGGGCTTGCCGCGGTCCTGATGATCGTCGCCGGCACGCTTGCGACCGCGGGCGGTCCGCACCCCGGAAGCAGCGCCGACGTGCGCCGGCTCGACACGTTCGGCTCGGCGGTCTACTGGCACGTGCGCGCGACTGCCGTGTTCGGCGTGTCGCTTGCGTTGCTGCTCGCATGGCTGTGGCGGAGTCGCAGCAGCCACGTGCGCTTCGGCCTCGGCGTCGTCGGCGTGCTCGTCGTGCAGATGGTCGTCGGCGAGGTCCAGTACCGCACGGAGCTCCCGTGGTGGCTCGTCCTGATCCACGTGTTCCTCGCCGCTTCGCTCTGGGCGGCGACGGCAGCGTTCGTTCTGTCGCTCTGGCGCCCGGCACCCGCAACTAGGATCCTCCGGTGAGCGACGAGCTTCGGATCGAGAGGCGCCCGGAGCTCCGGCGCCCGGCTCTCGTGTGCGCCTTCCGGGGCTGGAACGACGGTGGACAGGGCGCATCGCTCGCGGGCACGTATCTCGCACGCGCGTGGGACGCCGATCGCTTCGCCGACATCGACCCCGAGCAGTTCTTCGACTTCCAGGCGAACCGTCCGCACATCTCGTTCGTGGAGGAGACCAGCCGGCGCATCGACTGGCCCGAGAACAGCTTCTTCTCCGCACAGCTGCCGCGTGCGTCGCGTGACGTGGTCGTGATGCTCGGCACCGAGCCGAGCCTGCGGTGGGGCACGTTCTGCAGGCTGGTCACGGGACTTGCCCGCGAGCTCGAGGTCGACCTCGTCGTCACGCTTGGCTCGCTGCTCGCCGACGTTCCGCACACGCGGCCCGCGCCGGTCACCGGCAACGCGACCGATCCCGAGCTCGTCGCGCGTCTCGGCCTGCAGCCGTCGCGGTACGAAGGCCCGACCGGCATCGTCGGCGTGCTGCACGACGCATGCCGCGAAGCGGCGCTTCCGTCGATCTCGTTGTGGGCCGCCGTCCCGCACTACGTCTCGATGACGCCGTCCCCGCGCGCCGCGAAAGCGCTCTGCGACCGGCTCGCCGACCTGCTCGAGGTTCCGCTCGACACCTCCGAGCTCGAGGAGGCGAGCGAGAGCTACATGCAGCAGGTGAGCGAAGCGGTCGCCGCCGACGCAGAGACGGCCGCGTACGTCGACGAGCTCGAGCAGCGGGTCGACGAGCTGATGGACGAGAACGACCTGCCGTCGGGCGAGAGCCTCGCCGCCGAGCTGACGCGCTTCCTGCGCGAACGCGAGCAGGACGAAGACGGCGGCCCCCGCGGCGGCTGATATCCCCTTCGGCCATGTCCGGGGTCTGACCCCGGACATGGCCGAAAGGAACAGGGCCTGGCCGAACGTGAAGGCCTCAGGCGCCGCTCGCGGCGCCGCCGTGCCGAATACGGCGCGGACGGCGGGTGCGCGCGTGCCCTAGCCGAACGTGAATGCGTACGCCTGGACGCCGGGCGTGAAGTGCAATTCCAGCGTTGCGTCCTCGGGACGGAAGAGGTCGAGCAGCGTGTAGAGCCGGTAGCTGTTCACCCTCACGTTCCCGCGTGGCATGCCGTCGACGAGCTTCGACACCGTGCCGTGGCCGCCGAGCACCAGGTACACGTGCTGGGCCACGAAATGCAGACGAAGGCGCGCATCTGAACCCGCGACAATCCTCTGGCTCATGACGTTCCAGTTGCCGGCGTAGGCGAGCTCGTTCTGCGGAACCGCCCGTGGGAACATGTACTTCGCGTACACGTTCTTCTTCAGGGTCGTGCCCGCGAACCGCTCGAGCCGCTCGTAGCCGAGATACGACTCCGGCGTCGCGAGTCCCTGCGGGGTCAGGTCGGGCACGTTCTTCGCGTTCACCTTCGTGCCGAGCAGCTCCTTGATCAGGTTCTGCGTCTCGTCGTACGACGACTCCCCGAAGTGCACGTGGCGAACCTGGCCCGTGCGGTCGATGAGGTACTCCGCGGGCCAGTACTGGTTGTTGTAGGCGGTCCACGTCGCGTAGTCGTTGTCCTGCATCACCGGGTAGTGGATACCGAGCCGCTTCACCGCCGCACCGACGTTCGAGGCGACGTGTTCGAAGGCGAACTCGGGTGTGTGCACGCCGATGATCTCGAGTCCCTTCGAGTGGTATGCGGCATACCACGCCTCGAGGTGCGGCAACGTGCGCAGGCAGTTGATGCAGGAGTACGTCCAGAAGTCGACCAACACGACCTTCCCGCGCAGCTCCTTCAGCGTCAGCGGCTTCGTGTTGAACCACTGCCCGCCCGGAACGAGCTCCGGCGCCTTGCCGTAGTCCGGGAGGCCGGGAAGCGCGGTCTTCTTCTTCACGGTCAGCTGCTTCGCGCCGGTCAGCTTCGCAAGTTGCGTCTGCGCGCTGTGACTGCGTTCGACCGCCTGGAGCGACGTCGTGTAGTCGGGAATCCTCTTCTGCAGCCATTCGTCGGCGTGGAAGACGATGCCCACCGTCGCAAGTGCGATGACGAGCCCGGACGCGATGCGTAAACGCGGACCGACACCGCGCAGGCGTGCGGCCGCCGCGGGTCCGCCGAGGGCGACCACGAGCATCGGGATGCCCGCCCCGATCCCGTAGGCGATCGCCAGTGCGAACGTGCGCCAGCCGAAGTTCGTCGTGTTCGCCGCGGCACTGACGGCACCGAACGCCGGCCCGGCGCACGGAACGAACACGAGCCCGAGCGACGCACCGAGCAGGAAACCGCCGCCGCCCGCACGGAATCGCGTCAGCCGGGCGAACGGGCGCTCGAGCAGGAGGCCGAGCTGCGGCACGAGCAGGACCCCGGCCATGACGAAGAGCAGCGCGATTGCGACGTTCCGCAGCAGGTCCTGGGGCAGCCCGAGCTCGTGCAGGACGTACGACGCGAACAGCGTGAAGACGACGAAGCTCGCGACGAGGCCGGTGACGATCCGCGCGGGCTTACGTCCGGACGCGCCGCCTGCGAGGACGATCGGAAGCACGGGCAGGACGCAGGGCGAGATCGCCGTGACGATGCCTGCGATGACACCGATCCCCAGGAGGACGAGCACTCGCTCGCCCAGGGTAGCGCTAGGCCGACTCGGGTTGCGGCTCGGCTGCCGGCTCGGCGGCGGGCGTCTGCCCGGCCGAGGCGGGACGCCTGCGTCGCCGGCGCTTCGGCTTCGGCGGGGTATCCGCCGGCTCGCCGCCGTTCGTCTCGGCCTGGGCCTGCGCTTGCGCCTGCTGACCCTGCTGCTGCGCCGGCGTCCGCTTCTTGCGCCGCCGCCGGCGGGGGCGTGACGGGCCGGTCTTCGGCGCGGGAAGGTCGTCGGCCAGCGCGCCTGCGATCTCCTCGATCGAGCCGAGCTTCTCCTTCGCGGCGTCGAGCAGCTGTGTCGCGCGCGGGGTGTAGGCGTCCGCGGATGCCACGAGCGCAGCGCCGACCGCGAGCGGCATGTCGAGCGCCGCGTTCACGAGCTTCGCGGCGTTCTCCTCGTGACGATGGCCGCGCGAGTTCGCGAGTGCACCGAGCAGGCGCTTCGCGTCGGGGTACTCCTGCGACGCCTTGCGGTCGAGCGTCTTCCGCACGGCGCGGGCGAGCCGCCACGTCCAGCGGGCGAGAATCTGTTCCGGTGCGTCGGGCTTCCCGTCGGCGATGGCGCGCAGGAGGATCCGCACGCCGGCCGCGCGGTCCTTCTCCCACGGAGGCGCCTGTGTCACGAGCGTGACGAGGTCGTCGAAGTCCGCGCGCTCGACGCGCATCGAGACTCGGTCCGCGAGCGCGATCATGCGCAGCCGACGGTTGGCGTTCTGCGCAGCGCAGGTCGAGAGGAAGGTCTCCAGCGCACCCTTGCTCGCGCCGTTCTCGGTGAACTTCTGCACGAACGTTGCGCGCTCGTCGAAGCGCATCTGCCGTCCGGCGATGGTCGCCCAGAACCGCTGCTCGTCGTCGTCGAGGTACTTGGGGTCGACGCGCTGCCACTCGCGCTGGATGACGGCGAGACGGCGGCCGACGTCGGGCGTCACGGGGACGAGCCAAGGCGCCGGCGTCAGCTTGCGGCGTGCGCGCCGTTGCACGCGGCGGCGCGGCGCCGGCGTGACGCGCGCTCCCTCGCGGTAGAAGTCCGCGTCGAGGAGCGAGTGCAGCGAGACGACGCGCTCGTTGTGCGTCGCGCCCTTCGGGACGAAGTCGACGACGATGCCCGCCTCCTTGCGCGGGTGGATGCGCATGATGCGCCCGATGCGCTGCTGGTAGACGCGCTTCGACGCCGTCGGTGCGAGATGCATTACGACGGTCGCACGCGGCGAGTTCCAGCCTTCGGCGAGCAGCATCGCGTTGATCAGCACGTCGATCTCGCCCCGCTCGTACGCGGCGAGGATCTGCGCGAGCTTCGCGGGCGGCGTGCGCCCCGAGACCGCCTCCGCCTTCAGTCCCGCCGCACGGAACGCGGTTGCGAGGTTGTACGCATGGTCGACGCCGGCCGCGTAGACGATGCCGGGGGTGTCGCCGAAGCGCTCGCGGTAGAGCGTCGCCGCAGCCATGTTGAGCGCCTCGTGGTCGAGCGCGTCGGCGAGCGCACGTTCCTCGAAGTCGCCGCCGACGATCGGAACCGAGTTGATCGCGGCAACCGGCGGCACGCGCAGGTCGCGCAGCGGCGCGATCAGCCCGCGGCGCGCGGCGTCTGCGAGCGGCAGGTCGTCGACCGAGGCCGGGAAGACGTCGGAGACCTGCTTCGCGATGAGCTCCTCGGTCGCCGTCATGCCGATGTAGATCGGCTCGCTGAATCGGCGAATCGCGCTCGAGGTCTTCTCGCCGAGCGCGGTGTGCGCCTCGTCGCAGATCACGAGCTGGTACGCGCTGCGCGAGATGTCGTCGACGTGGCGCGCGAACCACGCATACGTCTGGATCGTGATCGGGTTCGCAGCGAGGGGCGTCACGCCCTTGGCGATCACGTCGGTGATGCGGTCGCCGTAGCCGTGCTCGGTGAGCTCGCGGCGGAACTGGTCGATGAGGAGGCGGCGGTGCGTGAGGATGAGCACGCCCTCCGTGCGCGCCGCCTCGACGAAGCCGGCGGCGGCGATCGTCTTGCCCGACGCAGTCGGATGACGGAAGCGGTAGCGCCGAACAGCGCCGGGGTCTTCGTCGGGACCGAGCTCCTGCGACTCCTCGTCGACGAACTCGCTCTCCGCGACGTCCGGCTCGTCCTCGTCGTCCTCCTCCTCTTCGACGACCTCCTCGGCGAGCGCGACGCCGTTGCCGTTGCCGTTCTGCTTCTGGTGCGCGGCGATCAGCTCGGTGAGCATCCCGGCGAGCGCGTCCACCTGGTGGCGGCGCAGCTCGGTCCCGGATGCGAGATGCGGCGGTTTCTCCGACAGCACGCGCTCGAGGCCGAGCATGAGCGCGTACTTGACCTTCCACTCCGACGACGGCTCGCGGCGGCCGGCGTCGATCTCGGCGAGCGCGTCGTCGAGTGCCTTGCGCAGCGCGCTGCCGGGCGCGAGCGCGACCGCGGGGTCGTCGTCGGCCTGTAGGAACGGCTCGCCCGCCCAGGACTCGGCGCGGAGTGCCGCTGCCGCAATTGCGTCGGGCGACTCCGAGGTATGCGGAGATTGCGTGAGTGTCTCGGACATGCGCAGCAACACGCGTGCGGTGTTGCTCGGAAGGACGCGCCCGCGGGAAGCCCGGCGAGCCGCAAGGATCAGGATACCCGAACCGGCGGCCGGACGAAACGGCCCGGCTAGCCGCCCAGGCCGCCGAAAACCGCGAAGGGGTTGCCCGGCCGGACCTGCCAGACGAGCTCGCCGCCCGGCTCCGCCTCGCCGTGGACTCGCCGTGCGAGGTCGCGCGCCTCTTGCTCGGAGCGGGCACCTGCGATCAGGTACGACCAGCGGCGGACGACGGAGTAGCCCTCCGCCTCGAGCTCGTCCGCGAGCCGGCCCGCCTCCTCGTGCGAGCGCGCGTGGACACGCACCTCCCACGGTGCGTAGCCCGCCGCGAGCGTCTCGGCCTCGATCGACCGGCCGGGCGGCTCGTCGTCCCAGCGGTCCTCCGCGGCGAGCCAGTGTTCGTGGACGACCCGCTTCGGCGAGGCGCGCAGCTCGGCGAGCTCGGTCTCGATCAGCTTCTCGGCCTGCTCGATCTGCAGCGACGAGCTCGCGTACACGAAGAGGGTCGCGCCGTCGCGCGTGACGGCCAGGCGCTCGTTCTCGAGCTCGTGCTCGAGCTCTCGTGCCTCCCCGAGGACGTCGAGACGTCCGAGCAGGCCTCCGATCGACTCCTCGTCGAGCTCGATCCGCAAACGCCAGTCGTCCTGTGCCATCGCCCGAACGCTAGAACAACCGGGTGGACTGGGCGGCGGTGGTCGACAGGGAGCGCGCGCGGTACGAGGACGGCGAGCGCCGGAACGACCCCGCGCAGCTCGTGCGCATGGGCAACGCCGCGTACGGCGCCGGGCTCGCGTCGCTGATGGCGGGACACGACGAAGAGGCGCGCGAATGGCTTGGTCGGGCCGCCGCCCGCTGGCAGGAGAGCTTCGCCCCGGAGGCGTGGGGACGCCCGATCGGCGCGCTGAAGGCGCTCCTCATCGCCGGTCACGACGAGGGGGCGGTGGAGGCCGCGCACTGGACGCTCGAGCTCGGCACCGCGACGGCCGAGTCGCCGATCGGACGGTACGCGGCCGCGCTTGCGCTCCTCACGCTCGAGCGCTGGCCGGAGGCACGTCACGTCGTCGCGAGCCTGCGCGAGCGAGACGACTTCCCGCACGACGTCGCCGACGCGCTCGCGCTGATCGCAGCGCACGACGTCGTCGGGTACACGGAGGCGGTCGAGTCGGTGCTCGCGTCGTTCGAGGCGCGCGACGCGTACCTCGAGGACGTTCCGGTGGCCGACACTGTGCTCGCACTGCAAGCTCTCGCACGCCGGCGCGGCTTCGCGGCGGAGCTGCAGTCGGCGCTGCTGCCCTGGACCTAGCGGATCGCGACGGTTCCGTCCGGCTGGACGGATGCGTTGCGTGGCACCGGCACGACGCGGGCGCTCGGGACAGGATGCGTCCAGGCGGACACGGTGCTCCCATCCCATGGCCCCGAGACGGAGAGCGTGTGGCCGTTCGCGAGGATGAACTGGATGCCACATCCCGTGCGCGAGGCCGACCGCGTCTTGCCGCCGATGACCCAGTCGACGCCGATCACGACCGCACTGTCGACGTACGCGGCTTTCGGATGCTCCGCCGCGACGCGCGCGCGCAATGCCGGGTTCGCGGTCGTGTTCCAGGCGTCGACGCAAGCCCTCCTGGACGGGACCGAGGCTGCGTAGGCAGAGCCGCAGGCGACGGCTGCGACGACGGCCGCGGCGAGGACCCCCCTCACGTCGGCAGCGTAGCGCCGGCCGCTTCGTCCACGTAGACGTCGATCGGCGCGTCGCCCGTGCGCAGCAGGCCGGCCGGGACGTCGTCGGTGATCTCGCCGGTGAACGCGCGCGCGACGGCGTCGGCCTTGTCGCCTCCCGCGACGAGGAACACGACGCGCTTCGCCGAGAGCAGCGCGGGGAGCGTGAGCGTGACGCGGTCGACGAAGGGCTCGAGCCCGGCCTCGCCGCTCGTCACCAGACGGTCGCGCTCGAAGAGCTGTTGCGAGCCCGGGAAGAGCGAGGCGACGTGTCCGTCCGGACCGAGGCCGAGCAGGAGCAGATCGAGTGTGGCTCCTTCGATTGCCTTCTCGTACTCGCCGGCCGCGTCGGCTGGTTGCAGCTCGCCTCGGATGCGGTGCACGTCGGGCTCGCCGGCGAGTCGGTCGAGCAGCGTGCGCTTCGCGAGGCCGTAGTTCGAGCGGTCGTCGTCGGGCGGGACGCAGCGCTCGTCGCCCCACCAGAGCGAGACGTTGCTCCAGTTGGGTTCGAGCGCCGCCGCGCGCTCGTACGCCTTGCCGGGCGTCGAGCCCCCGGTGAGGACGATCGTCTCGCCGCGCGCAGCGGCTTCGGCGAGCAGGCCGCCGACGACGGCGGCCGGATCGAGGACCACGTGGATGCGTGGCCGCGTCATTCGTCGCCGCGCGCGAGCTCCTTGGAACGCTCCATCGCCGCGTTGATGGCGTTGAAGATCGCTGCGCGCACACCCGCTTGTTCCAGTTCCCGGATTGCGCGAATCGTCGTGCCGCCCGGCGAGGTCACCATCTCGCGGAGCTCGACGGGATGCATCCCTTCGTCGCGGAGCAGCCGCGCGGTGCCGAGCATCGTCTGCACGACGAGCCGCGTCGACACCTCGCGCGAAAGCGACAGCAGGATCCCCGCCTCGATCATCGCCTCGGCGAGCAGCGCGTAGTACGCCGGCCCCGACCCGGACACGGCGGTGATCGCGTCCATCGCATGCTCCGGCACCTCGACGACGTCGCCGACCGCGCGCAGCACCGTCCCCGCGCGGTCGAGGTGCTCGCGCGCGGCATGACGGCCCGCGCACATTCCCGCGATCCCCTCGTGCACGGTGGCGGGCGTGTTCGGCATCGCGCGCACGACGGGGACGTCGGCGCCGAGGTGACGTTCGATCACGCTCGTCGGAATCGCGGCCGCGACCGAGAGCACCGTCTGCGTCGGCTCGAGCAGGTGCCCGACCTCGCCGAGCAGCTTCTCGATGTCCTGCGGCTTCACGGCGAGGACGACGATGTCGGCGCCCTTGATCGCCTGCGCGTTGTCGGTCGTCGCCTCGATGCCGTGACGCTCGGCGAGCTCGGTTGCGCGCTCCTCGCGGCGCGACGTGGCGACGAGGTCGGCCCAGTCCGAGCTACGCAGCCCGGCGATCAGCGATTCGCCGATTCGCCCGGCGCCGAGGATCGCGATGCGCATCGCGCAAGCCTAGAAGCCCGCCGTGGTAGGCCGCCAGCAGGTACACGCTCGCGAGGCCTGCCCACTCGCCGTACGGCTCGAGGAGCACGTCGGTCTCCTCGGGCTCGACCCAGCGGCCCCAGAGCGCCGCGGCGAGCTTCACCAGGCCGAGGTCTCGCGCGAGGCCCCGCTCGTAGCGGCCGAGGCCTTCGAGGCAGACGACCCCGACCGACCAGGGACCGAGGCCGCGCTCGCGCTCCAGCCGGGCGGCTGCCGCCGCGGTCGGCTGCTGCTTCAGCGACTCGAGGTCGAGACTCCGGCAGAGGCGGACGAGCGCGTCGCCCCGCCGCATCCCGAGCCCGAGGCGGCGGAGCTCCGCGGGTGAGAACCGTGCGAGGTCGGCCGCGGTCGGCGCGCGGTGGAGGCCGTCGAGCGCGGGCGTCGCCTTCCGGATGATCCGCCGCTCGTTTTCCCGCGCTTCCCGCGCGGTGATCAGCTGGCCTGCGACCGCGCGCAGCAGTGCGTGGGCGACGGTCGCCGTGCGCAGCGGCCGAAGACCGCGCAGCACGCGCGTCGCCTCGCCGAGCATCCGGTCGTCCGCGAACCGCGTAAGGAACTCCGAGTGGTCATCCTCCAGTCCAAGGACGAAGCGCACGTGCTCGACGCCGGCCTCGCTCGCTGCGCGCACGCAGATCG
>JAFAHG010000164.1 GCA_019237315.1 Actinomycetota bacterium | reverse complement strand
AACAGCATCCGCACAGCCCTTTTTGCACTGCCAAAACTGGCGCCCAGTCGCGCGGTCAATCGTCTCGATTGACCTCCACAACCATCAAGAACCGGCACGATGCCGGATCTCACGAACCGCCCAAAGTCTGGGCTCAAAACCGGCCAGGTCGTGTAGCCCACGGCTGGGTGGGTTCGACTCCCACGCCGCTCCGTCGAAAATCAGCGGGTGATCTTGAAGGCATTCCGTGCCGGCTCGGAGCGCGTACGGCCGGGGCCGACCGCGTACACGCTGAACAGGTACGAACCGGCGGCAAGCTTCTCGTAGGCGACCGGCGAGTTGCACGACTTCACGCGGATCTGCTTCTTCCTCAACGTGAGCGTGCACGTGAACGACGTCGCCTTGCCTCCGACGGCCTTGAAGGCGAACTTCGCCGACCCCGTGCCGGAGTCGACGGAGACACTCGTCAGCTCGGCGACGTACGGCTTCGGGTTTCGCGCGGCAGCCGCGGGCGATGCGAACGCCAAGAACACCAGCAACACCAGCGTCGTCCGCACGCGATCAGCATGCCTGACGCGCTACAGCGTCGCGCACTCGTTCTGCTTCTGACCCGTGACCGTGTTTGGCGTCGGCGTCCCCGAGACGAGGTCGGTCGCCGGGCCGGTGTCGTTCTTGCAGGAGAGGTTCCCGCCGACTGTGTTCGCGGCGACGATCACCGCGGCCGCCGTCTTCGTCGGCGACCACGCGTTCTGCTGGACCTGCGCCTGGCCGCCGACGGTGTTGTGCTCGACTTGCACCGCCGCGCTCGAGACGGTGATCTGCTGGACGGTCAGCTGGCCGGCCGTGTTCGCGTTGACGAGAGCAGCCGGGGCCGTGTCGTTCTGCACCTGCAGCTGCCCGCCGAGGCTGTTGTTCGAGACGCTGAGCGGCGACCCGCTCGACGTCGACTGCATCACCGTCAGGTTCTGGTTGTTCCCCGTCAGCTGGTTGCCGTTCACCGTGATACCGGGCGCCGACACGTTCTGCACCTGGAGGTTGCCGCCGGTGAGCGTGTCGTTCTGCACCGAGAGCGTGCCCGTCGAGGTGACCTGCTGCACGCTCAGCCCGTTCCCGGCCGTGTTGCCGTTCACGGTGAGGCCCGGAACGCTCGTGTTGTTCTCCTGGATCTGGATCTGGCCGGCGATCTTGTTGTTCCCGACCACGATCGGGCCGTTGACGGCGCCGACCTGGTTCAGCGTCAGATCCTTGGAGCCGGTCACGCCCGTCACCGACACCGACGACGCCGTCACCTGCTGCAGTTGCACCTGGCCGCCGACGGCGGCGTTCGCGATCGTGACCGAGCCGCCGGCGGCAACCTGCTGCAGCTTCACGTCCTTGCCGATCGAACCCGAGACCGACACCGACGAGCTACCGCACGACGGGAGGTTCTGGACGCTCACGTTTCCGGCCACCGAGGCGCTCGACGCAAGGGCGACGGTCGCGCAGGCCGTCGAGTTGCCGGGCGCGTTGAACTGGACGTCGCCCGAGACGCTGCCGCCGACGTTGATCGAGCCGCCCTGCGTCTGCACGTTGCCCGTCACGGTCGCGCCCGAGCCGACGGTGACCGGCCCGATCTGGGTCTGGACGTTCCCCTGCACGCTGCCGCCGGTGATCGACACGCCGGAGGTGTCCTGACCCTGGACGTTGCCGGCGATCGTGCCGCCGGAGAGGTTGAGCGTCGCGCCGGAGGAGAGCTGAACGTTGCCGTTCAGGCTGCCGCTCGAGACGTTGACGGTTCCGCCGGTGGCGTTCACCTGGCCGGTCAGCGTGCCGCCGTTCAGGAGGAGCGTCCCGCCGGGCTGCACCGTCACCGTGCCGTGGAGCGTGCCGCCGGAGAGCTGAAGCGTCTGGCCGGCGCCGACGGTCTGGTTGGCGTTCGCCGGGATCACGGTCACGAACTCGCTGCCGCAAGCGGTCGCGGCGGTGTTGTTGTTCGCGTCCCCGCTGAACGTCGCCGTCCACCAATACGTGCCCGTCGAAACCGGCGCGTACGCGCCCGAGGCGAAGGGCCCGTTCGTCGAGACGGCGCTCAGCGTCTTCGTGTAGACAGGCGTCCCGGTGCATACGGCCGTGGCGGAAGGGCCGTAGAGGTTGAACGTGACGGTGCCGGCACCCGTCAGGTTGACGCTGCCGGCGAGACCGGACGAGTCGGAAACCGTTCCGCCGAGGGCGATGCCGCCCGAAGAGGAGGTCGTGATCGTCGGCGAGGCCGGGGAGACGACGACTTTCTCGGAGCCGCAGGCGCTCGCCGCGGCGTTGTTGTTCACGTCGCCGGCGAAGCTCGCCGTCCACCAGTACGTGCCCGCCGCTGCCGGGACGAAGCTGCCGGAGGCGGCCGTTCCGCTCGTCGTCACGTTCCCGCTCGAGATGTACACGGGAGCACCCGTGCAGAGGGCGGTTGCCGACGGCCCGTAGAGGCTGAACGCGACCGTGTCGCCGCCGAGGATGCTGTGCGCGCCCGTCAGCGCCGCCGCGTCGGAGACCGTTCCGGCGAGCGCGACCGTTCCGGACGGCGTCGTGCCGAGCGTCGGCGAGTCGGCGGCGACCGTGACCGACTCGGCGCCGCAGCCGCTCACCGCGGCATGGTTGTTGGAGTCGCCGCTGTAGCTCGCCGTCCACCAGTACGTGCCCGCGCTCAGCGGCGTGAAGGGGGTCGTCGAGTAGAGACCGTTCCCGGTCACGCCGCTCACGGTCTGCGTGTACACCGGCGTGCCGGTGCAGACCGCGAAGGTGGACGGCCCGTACAGGTTGAACGTGATCGAGTCGAGGCCGAGGTTCGCGCCGCCGGCGAGCGTCGCGAGGTCACTCACGGTGCCGCTGCCGAGAACGATCGCCGGCGTCGGCGCCGTCGTCAGCGTGGGCGTCGTCTGGGAGACGACGACCGACTCGGCGCCGCAGCCGCTCACGGCCGCGTTGTTGTTCGAGTCTCCGTTGAAGCTCGCCGTCCACCAGTACGTGCCGGCCGCGCCCGGGAAGAAGCTCGGCGAGGAGTAGGCGCCGTTCGCGGAGACGGCTGCCGAAGCGGTGTACACCGGCGTGCCGGTGCAGACCGCCGACGCCGACGGCCCGTACAGCTTGAACGTGATCGAGTCGCCGTTGAGCAGATCCTGCGCGCCCGCAAGCGTCGCCTGGTCGCTCACGGTGCCGCTCGCGAGGACGATCGTGCCGGACGGGGTCGTCGAGAGCGTCGGGGACGCGGGCGACACGACGACCGAGGCGTCGCCGCAGTTCGTCGCGACGGCGTTGTTGTTCGTGTCTCCGGCGAGGGAGGCGGTCCACCAGTACTTGCCGGCGGCGACCGGCGTGAAGCTGCCGGAGCCGTAGGTTCCGTTCGAGGTCGCGCTCAGCGTCCGCGCGTACACCGGGCTGCCCGAGCAGCTCGCGGATGCCGACGGGCCGTAGAGGCTGAGCGTGATCGCATCACCGTTCAGCAGGTGCTGCGCGGCCGCGAGCGTCGCCGTATCGGAGACCGCTCCACCGAGGACGGTCCCGGCCGAGGCGACCGTGGAAAGCGTCGGCGACGCGGGCGAGACCACGACCGGCTCTGCATTGCAGCTCGTCGTAGCTCCGTTGTTGTTCGCGTCCCCGTTGTAGGCGGCAGTCCACCAGTACGTGCCGGCGGCGGCCGGCGTGAAGCTGCCGGAGCCGAACGAACCGTTCGCCGATACCGGCACTGTCTGCGTGTACACCGGGTTGCCGGAGCAATTCGCGGAGGTCGACGGGCCGTAGAGGCTGAACGTCATCGCGTCACCGCTCAGGAGCTGCTGCGCTCCGGCGAGGCTCGCCTGGTCGCTCACCGTGCCGCCCCCGAGGACGATCGCGGCCGACGGGTTGCCGGAGAGCGTGGGCGTGGCCTTCGACACGAGGACGGATGCGTCCCCGCAGGTCGTCGCGGCGGCGTTGTTGTTCGCGTCACCGGCGAGGGCCGCCGTCCACCAGTACGTACCCGCGGCGACCGGCGTGAAGCTGCCAGAGCCGAACGAGCCGTTCGCCGACACCGGCACCGTCTGCGTGTACACCGGGGAGCCCGAGCAGCTCGCGGAAGCCGACGGGCCATACAGGTCGAACGTGACGGCGTCACCGGCGAGGAGATCCTGGGCGCCCGCGAGCGTCGCCTGGTCGTTCGCCGAACCGGCGCCGAGAACCACGCCGGCGGAGGCGACGGTCGCGAGCGTCGGCGAGGCGGGCGAGACGACGACGGACGCACCGCCGCAGCTCGTCGCCGCCGGGTTGTTGTTCCCGTCGCCGCCGAAGCTCGCTGTCCACCAGTAGGTGCCGACCGCTGTCGGCGTGAAGTTCGCGGAGGCGTAGACGCCGTTCGCCGAAACGCCGCCGACCGTCTGCGTGTAGACGGGAGCGTTCGAGCAGTTCGCGAACAGAGACGGCCCGTACAGGTTGAACGTGATCGAGTCGCTCGCGAAGTCGAGGCCGCCGGCCAGCGTCGCGAGGTCACCGACGGTGCCGCCGAGGACGATTGGCCCCGACGCCGTCGTCGTCAGCGTGGGTGATGCGGGCGAGACGACCACCGACTCGTCGCCGCAGTTCGTCGTCACGCCGTTGTTGTTGGCGTCACCACCGAAGCTCGCCGTCCACCAGTACGTCCCGGCCGCCGTCGGGGAGAAGCTGCCCGAGGAGACGTCGCCGTTCGAGGCGATTCCGCCCACCGTCGACGTGTAGAGCGGCAGGCCCGAGCAGTCTGCGGTCGCCGATGGGCCGTACAGGTTGAACTCGATCGCGCCGCCGCCGAGGTCGACGCCGCCGGCGAGCGTCCCCGTATCACTCAGCGAATTCCCGAGCACGATCGGAGCCGAGGCCGTCGTGGAGATGGTTGGCGATGCCTTCGACACGACGACCGACCCGTCGGCGCAGTTCGTGGCCGCCGGGTTGTTGTTCGCGTCGCCGTTGAAGCTCGCCGCCCACCAGTACCTGCCGGCCGCCGTCGGCGTGAACGCCGTGGAGGCGTAGCTTCCGTCGGCGGCGACGTCGACCGTCTGCGCGAACACCTGGTTCGTGCAGTCCTCCTTGATGGACGGGCCGTAGAGCGCGAACGTGATCGCGTCGCCGCCGGTCAGGAACTGCGTCCCGGCGAGCGCCGCGGTGTCGGACACCGTGCCGCCGAGCACGATGTCGCCCGACGGCGTGTTGGCCAGCGTCGGGGAGGCCGGCGGCACGGCGACCGACTCGTCGCCGCAGCTCGTCGAAGCCGCGTTGTTGTTCGCGTCGCCGCTGAAGCTCGCCGTCCACCAGTAGGTGCCGGCGGCGGTCGGGGCGAAGTGCCCGGAGCTCGCACGAACGACGGGGCTGGCGCCGGGCTTGTGCCGACCGATTGCGACCGGGGCGATCTGGGTGTACACCGGCGTGCCGGTGCAGTCGGCCGTCGGGGACGGCCCGTAGACGTCGAAGGTGACCGTGTCGCCGCCGAGCGGGGACTGAGCCCCGAGCACGGCCGCGGCGTCGCCGCCGTTCGAGCCGAGCGCGATCGGGTCGGACACCGTCGAGATCGACGGCGTCGCTTTCGCAACGGCGACCGACGCGTCGCCGCAGTTCGTCGTGACAGGGTTGTTGTTGCCGTCGCCGCTGAAGCTCGCCGTCCACCAGTAGGTGCCGGCGTCGAGCGGTGTGAAGTCACCCGAGCCGAAGCTGCCGTTGTCGGAGACGGGCGCGGTGTTCGTGTAGACCGGCGTTCCCGTGCAGTCGGCGGTCGCGGAGGGCCCGTAGAGGCTGAACAGGATCGAGCCGCCGCTGAGGCTCACGCCCCCGGCGAGCGTCGCCTGGTCGTTCACGGTGCCGGCGCCGAGCACGATCCCGTTCGACGCGGTCGAGGTGAGGGTCGGCGTCGCGAGTTGGACGACGACCGAGTCGAGGCCGCACGTCGTTGCGGCGGCGTTGTTGTCGCCGTCGCCGCTGAAGCTCGCCGTCCACCAGTAGGTGCCGGCCGCTGTCGGCGTGAAGTTCGGCGACGGATAGACACCGTTGCTCGACACGCCGCTCACCGTCTCGGTGTCGACCGGCGTCCCCGTGCAGTCCGCGAACACGGCGGGCCCATACAGGTTGAACGTGATCGAGTCCGACGCGAGGCTGAAGCCGCCGGCGAGGGTGGCGAGGTCGCCCACCGTGCCGCCGAGGACGATCGTCGGCGACGCCGTCGTCGTCAGCGTCGGCGAGGCGGGCGAGACGGTGACGGACTCGTCGCCGCAGTTCGTCGCGGCGCCGTTGTTGTTCGAATCGCCGCCGAAGCTCGCCGTCCACCAGTACGTCCCTGCCGCGGTCGGCGAAAAGCTGCCCGAGCCGACGTTGCCGTTCGCGGAGATTCCGCCGCTTGTCGACGTGTAGACGGGAAGACCGGAGCAGTCCGCGGTCGCAGAGGGCCCGTAGAGGTCGAACGTGATCGAGCCGCCGCCGAGACCGACGCCGCCGGCGAGCGTCGCCTGATCGCTCAGCGACCCTGCGCCGAGGACGACCGGAGCCGACGGCGTCGTCGTCAGCGTCGGCGAGGCGGGCGAGACCGTGACCTCGGACAGCGCGGCGCAGGTGTCGACCGCGTTGTTGTTGGCGTCGCCGTTGAAGAGCGCCACCCAGTAGTAGTTGCCCGTTGCGAGCGGCGTATAGCTGCCCGAGACGTAATCGCCGTTGTGCGTCACGCCGTGCACGAACACCGAGTAGACGGGCCCTGCCGCGCAGACCTGCGCGCCGGTCGGGGTCGCCGACCCGAGCGCGTAGCGGATGACCTTGAGCGTGAGCGTGCCGCCGCCAAGTCCGACGCCGGCCGCGATCGTCGCCGTGTCACTGAGCGTGCCGCCGCCGAGCGGGATGCCGGGCGACGGCGTGTTGGCCAGGGTCGGCGAGGCCTTCGCCACGGCGACCGACTCGGCTCCGCACGAAGTCGTGATCGTATTGTTGTTCGCGTCTCCGCTGAAGCTCGCCGTCCACCAGTACGTGCCCGCCGCAGGCGGCGTGAAGACCGGGGAGATGTAGCTGCCGTCCGCCGCCACGTTCACCGACTGCGTCGAGATCGCGGCGGCGCAGTTCGCGGTGGCCGAGGGTCCGTACAGCCGGAACGTGATCGAGTCGCCGGTCACGACGCTCTGCGTACCGGCGAGCGTCGCGGCGTCCGACACCACCCCGCCGAGGACGATGTTCGCCGGAGAGGTCGTGCTCAATGTCGGCGTGGCCTTCGCGACGGTGACGGAAGCGGCCCCGCACGCGCTCGCCGCGCTGTTGTTGTTCGCGTCGCCGCCGAAGCTCGCCGTCCACCAGTAGGTCCCTGCCGCGGTCGGTGTGAAGTTGCCCGAGCCGACGCTGCCGTTGCCGGAGACGCTCGTTGTTTGCGTGTAGGCCGGCGTACCGGTGCAGACGGCCGAGCTCGACGGCCCGTAGAGATTGAAGGTGACCGACCCGCCGCCGAGGCTCACGCCGCCGGCGAGGGTGGCCTGGTCGCTGACGCTGCCGGCGCCGAGCGTGACACCGCTGGACGCCGTCGTCGAAATCGTGGGCGAGGCCTTGGCCACGACCGCCGACTCCGTGCCGCAGCTGCTCGCGACCGCGTTGTTGTTCCCATCGCCGGCGAAGCTCGCCGTCCACCAGTACGTCCCGGCCGCCGTCGGGGTATAGCTGCCCGAGGTGTACGGGCCGTTGCCGGTCACGCTCGCCGCCTGGCTGTAGACCGGGGCGCCTGTGCAATCGGCGGAGCTGGACGGTCCGTAGAGGTTGAAGGTGATCGAGCCGCCCGAGAGTGAGACCCCGCCGGCAAGCGTCGCCTGGTCGCTCAACGCGCTTCCTCCGGCCTGTACCTTCCGCAACTGGGCGTCGGCCACGTCGCCGATCAGCAGGTTCCCGTGCGCGTCGAGTGCCACCGCCATCGGGTAGCCGATTCCGGCGCTCGTCGGCGGCCCGCCGTCGCCCGAGGGGCTGCTGTTGCCGTTGCCCGCGACCGTGTAGATCGACCCCTTCGTCATCGAGGCGAGTCCGAACGGGCAGCCGCTCGAACACGCCGAGGCCGCGACCAAACGCACCCGGTAGTTCTCGTAGTCGCCGATCACGAGGTCGCCGCTCGCGTCGCTCGTCACTCCGATCGGAAAGGAGAGCGTTGCGCTCGTCGCCGGCCCGCCGTCGCCCGAGAAGCCAGAGCCGCCGGTCCCTGCCACCGTGTAGATCGATCCCTTGGTCGTCGACGCGAGCCCGAACGGGCAGCCGCTCGAGCACGACGCACCGGCGACGAGGCGCACCCGATAGTTGCTCGAGTCGGAGACGAGGAGGTCGCCACTCGGATCGACGGCGACCGCGCGCGGGTTGTCGAGCCGAGCACTCGTCGCGGGCCCGCCGTCACCCGCGAAGCCCGCCGACGCGCTACCCGCGACCGTGTAGATGAAGCCCTGCGTCATCGACGACAGCCCCCAAGGACAGCCGCTCGAGCACGACGCAGCTGCGACCAGCCGAATCCGGCTGTTGTTGTAGTCAGCGATCAGCAGGTCGCCGCGCGCGTCGAATGCGACCGCGAGCGGGGTGAAGAGTGTGGCGCTCGACGCGGGCCCACCGTCGCCGGAAAAACCGCCCCCTCCGCTGCCAACGACCGTGTAGATGAAACCCTTCGTCATCGACGCGAGACCGTAGGGACAGCCACTCGAGCACGACGCGGCAGCGACCAGCCGGATCCGGTTGTTTCCCTCGTCGGCGATCAGCATGTTGTTGCTCGCGTCGACCGTCACCCCGTACGGGCCGAAGAGGCTCGCGCTCGTCGCAGGCCCGCCGTCGCCCGAGAAACCGTAAGCACCCGTCCCCGCGACGGTGTACGTCGAACCCTTGGTCATCGAGGAGAGCCCGTACGGGCAGTTGCTCGAACACGACGACGCTGCCACGAGCCAGATCCGGTCCTGGTTGACGTCCGCGATCAACGAGTCGCCGTTCGCGTCGACCGCCACCGCGAAGGGGATCACGGACGTGGCAACGGTCGAGATCGTCGCACCGCCGCCCGAGCCGCCGAGGGTCAGGCCGGCCGACGGCGTCGTCGCGATCGTCGGCGAAGCCTTCGAGACCGTGACCCCGGCGACGACAGTGCACGTACTGGCGGCGTTGTTGTTCGCGTCGCCGGCGAAGTTCGCCCACCAGTAGTAGTTGCCCGTCGCGGCCGGCGTGTAGGTGCCGGAGCCGACGATGCCGTTGCCCGAGACGCTCACGGTCGGGGTGAACACCGTGCCGACGAAGCCGGTGCCGGTTCCGGCACAGACCTGAGCGGCGGTCGGGCTCGGCGACCCGAGCGTGTAGCGGACGAGGTTGAAGGCGATCGTGTCGCCGCTCACGACGCTCTGCGCGCCCGCGAGGGTCGCCTGGTCGGACACGGACGCGCCGAGCACGGTGTTCGCCGACGGCGTCGTGCTCAGCGTCGGCGAGGCCTTTCCGACCGTGACCGACTCCTGACCGCAGACGCTCACGACGGAGTTGTTGTTCGTGTCGCCGCTGAAGCTCGCCGACCACCAGTAGGTACCGGCCGCCGTCGGGCTGTAGTTGCCCGAGCCGAAGCTGCCGTTACCCGCGACGCTCACCGCGTCCGTGTAGACCGGCGTGCCGGTGCAGACCTGCGACGACGACGGCCCGTAGAGGTTGAACGTGATCGAGCCACCCGCGAGGCCGCTGCCGCCGGCGAGCGTCGCCTGGTCGCTCACGCTGCCGCCGCCGAGCGTGATCCCCGACGAGGGCGTCGTCGAGATCGTCGGGGAAGCCTTCGCGACGACCACCGACTCCGACCCGCAGCTACTCGATGCCGCGTTGTTGTTCCCGTCGCCGCTGTAGCTCGCCGTCCACCAGTAGGTGCCGGCGGTGGTTGGCGCGTACGAGCCGGAGCCGTAGCTGCCGTTCGCCGCGACGCCGACGCCGTTCGTGTAGATCGGCGTGCCGGTGCAGTTCGCCGTGCTCGAGGGGCCGTATAGGTTGAACGTGATCGAGCCGGAAGGCGAGGCGCCGCCCGCGAGCGTCGCCTGGTCGCTCACGGCGGTCGCCCCCTGCACGATCCGCACCCGGTTGTTGGAGCGGTCGGAGATGAACAGGTTGCCGCTCGCGTCGACCGTCGATGACCATGGGCTGGCGAGCTGGGCGCTCGTCGCCGGCCCGCCGTCGCCCGAGTAGCCGAAGCTCCCCGTGCCCGCGACCGTGTAGATGGAGCCCTTCGTCGTGGACGCGAGCCCGTACGGGCAGCCGCTCGAACACGAGGCGGCCGCGACCAACCGCACGCGGTTGCCGCTGTCGGTGATGAGGATGTCGCCGGCCGCGTCGGCGGTCACTCCGATGGGGTAGTTGAGTCCTGCGCTCGTGGCTGCTCCACCGTCGCCCGAATCGGTGGCGCTTCCGTTGCCCGCAACGGTGTAGATCGAGCCCCTCGTCAGCGAAGCGAACCCATACGGGCAGCCGCTCGAGCACGACGCCGCCGCGACCAACCGCACGCGGTAGTTCGGGGCGTCGGCGATCAGGAGATCGCCCCGCGCGTCGACGCCGACGCCGTATGGGTACGAAAGCACGGCGCTCGTCGCCGGGCCGCCGTCACCCGAGAAGCCGGGGCTCCCGATGCCGGCAACGGTGTAGATGAAACCCTTCGTCGTCGAGGTGAGCCCGTACGGGCAGCCGCTCGAACAGGTCGCCGCTGCGACGAGCCGCACGCGATTGTTGCCGTAGTCGCCGATGAGCAGATCCCCGTTCGTGTCGATGCCGATGCCCAACGGGAAGTTGATCGCAGCGCTCGTCGCCGGCCCCCCGTCGCCCGAGTAACCGGCCGTGGTCCCTGCGACGGTGTAGATGAACCCCTTGGTCGTCGACGCGAGCCCGTACGGACAGCCGCTCGAACACGACGCCGCCGCCACCAGCCGCACGCGGTTGTTCAGGTAGTCGTCGATCAGCAGATCGCCGCTCGCGTCGACCGCAACTCCGACCGGCGAGTTGAGCGCGGCGCTCGTCGCCGCTCCGCCGTCGCCCGAAAGACCGCCGCTCCCATTACCGGCGACGGTGTAAATCGAACCCTTCGTCATCGAGGCAAGTCCGTAGGGGCAGTTGCTCGAGCACGTCGCCGCCGCCACTAGCCGCACCCGGTTGTTCTGGTAGTCGTCGATCAGCATGTCGCCGCTCGCGTCGAAGGCCGTCTGGAACGACTGCCAGAGCTGCGCGCTCGTCGCCGGCCCGCCATCGCCCGAGAACCCACCCGAGCCGATGCCCGCAACCGTCGAGATCGTCCCCGGCGTGCCGCCGCTTCCGAACGTGTAGCCCGCAGACGGGGTCGTCGAGAGCGTCGCCGTGGCCTTCGAGACGACCACCGACTCCGTGCCGCAGCTGCTCGCGACGGCGTTGTTGTTCGCGTCACCGCTGAAGCTCGCCGTCCACCAATAGGTACCGGCGGCCGTCGGGGCGAAGGTCGGGGAGGTATAGCTGCCGTTGCCTGACACGCTCACCGACTGGGTGAAGATCGCGCTGGAACAGCTTGCCGAGGTCGACGGGCCGTAGAGCCGGAACGTGATCGTGTCGCCCGCCTGCAGGCCCTGCCCGGCGGCGATCGTCGCCGTGTCCGACACCGTCCCGCCGAGCGCGATCCCCGCCGACGGCGTCGTCGTCAGCGTCGGCGACGCCGCGGAAACGGTGACCGACTCCGAGCCGCAGCCGCTCGACGCCGGGTTGTTGTCCGCGTCGCCGTTGAAGCTCGCGGTCCACCAGTAGGTACCCGGCGTGGTCGGGAAGAAGTTCCCCGAGCCGTAGTTGCCGTTCCCCGTCACGGCGACGGTCTGCGTATAGACCGGGGTGCCGTTGCAGTTGGCAGAGGCCGACGGCCCGTAGAGCTTGAAGGTGATCTGGTCGCCGCCGAGGAGGTTCTGCGCCCCCGCGAGCGTCGCGGTGTCGAACACCGCTCCGCCCAACGCAACTCCGCCGGTCGGCGTCGTCGAGAGTGTGGGCGAGACGACGACGATGTCGGTCGAGGTGAGACGCAGCGAGTCGATGAAGACGGAGTCGTCTCCACCGGCGCTGTCGATGCCAGAGATCGTCAGGGTGTGCGTACCGGTCGAGGCGGTGAACGGCGAGGTCGAGACGTCGGTGTAGGTGCCGCTGCTCGCCGTGAACGTCCCGATCACGGTGCTGTCGAGCAGGACCTTGAAGTCCTCCGGCTGGCAGCCGGGAATCGACCCGACGAATCCGCAGTTCGCGAGCCGCTGCGCGATGCTCATCGTCAGCGTGTAGAGCTTCCCGGAGCTCCAGCCCGTGACCGACTGCGAGATCGAGCCGCCGCCGAGCGACGGTCCCTGTTGGATGAGCCCCACCTGCGATCCCTCGGGCGCATTCGGGTTGCCGCCCGTGAACCCCGAGCCGTTGCCAGAAATGCCGGCCTTCCCGCTGAATGTCCACGGCGTGCCGGTCAGGTTGTACTGGAAGCTGCCCGCGCCGACGACCGGCGTCTCGAAGCCGCAGTCCGTGAGCGACGTGCCCGCGTTGATCCCGCTACACGTGGAAGGCAACGCCACCGAGTAGTTGACGCTCACCGGCGTGGCGGCCGCGAGGAAGTCGTCTTCCCCACCCGAGCACGTCGCGGTGAATGCGTCGCCCGACGAGGCGGTCGACGGGGTCGCGTTCTGATAGACGCCGAACGTCCCCGCCGTCGTTGTGCACGACGGCGTCGGCTGCGCCGTGGACGGATACACCGAGCCGGAGGCGACACCCGACAGCGTGACCGCCGGACCGGTGTCCGCGCTCGCGTTGTAGAAGCAGGCGGTGTAGGGCGTGTTCGCCGGAATGCCGCCGCCGGTGTTCGCGACGAGCTGCGGATCCTGACTCGTGTTGTAGGTGTTGTCGACGCTGAAGGGCGACCCCGGACACGCGCTGAAGTCGCCCGGGACGAAAAGAAGGTCGTCGCTGTTCAGGCTCGGGTTTGTGCAGTTGCGCTGGCTCTCGAAGAAGCTGCCGTTCGCGGTCGTCACGAATGTCCCCGTGCACTGGTTGCCGCCGAACGCGATGTTCGTATAGGTGTGCGTCGGCCCGCCGAACGGATCGCTCGCGCCCGCGGAGCTCGACAACGCGAGCCCCCAGACGAGGATCGCCACGGCGACGATCCACATCGCAAGCGGTCCACGCCGGCGCTGCACGGCTCGCAACTGCGTCACCGTGCTGCTCCCACCGTGGCCGTCGCCGCAGTCCCCCGACTCGCGGCGCCGCTGTGCGACACCCATCCCAACCGCTTCCGCAGACCTTTCTCTCCGGTTCCCGGAGATTCAGGGAGGCTTCCTTGCCTGAAGCTGACGATTGCTCAACGCGCGATAGAAGTCAAGCGCGAATCTCTCCAATGAGGGATCAAGGACGGCGAGGGCCCGCCGATCGACGGGCCCTCGACCGCGCGAGCGGAGGTGCGTGTCTTACTGGCCCTGCTTCACGCCCGGCTCAGCCCACTCGAGCTGAATCGGCCGGATCACGTGCCCACCCGGGACGTTCGCGGCCTTCTTTTACTTGCCGAGCGGGATGGCCCTTCGCTTGTCGGCTTGTCTTAGCGCGGGCGCGCGGGGACTCCGTGTCATTCGCGCGCCCGCCCATCCCAGAGCAGCCGAACACGCCAGACGTGCTCATGAGCGGTCGCGAACTGCCCGCGACCCGAGCGCGGGCGATTTCGTACCGAACTTCGTGCCGACCTACCCGAATCTAACGGGATGTAGGCGGACGGGAGCGGGGCGAAAACCCCGCTCCCGTCTACCTTCGGACCTCGTAAGGCCAAATTTCACGCCGACGCCTCGGCTTCCTCGACGGGCTCGGGCGCAACGTCGTACCGCTCTGGCCTGAACGCACTGGATGCACGAGAAGCTTCGGCGGCAGGTTCGATCTCGGGGGACGACGACCGCTTGCCGCGCGTCAGCCGACGTTGTCGAGATCTTGGTCTCCGCCTGCGCGCGGGGGGACGGTGGCTAACGGTGCGAGACGGTGACGGTGAAGCTGCCGGTCGTCGCGTTGCCGTGAGCGTCGTGGGAGCTGCAGTTCACCGTGGTCGTGCCGATCGGGAAGCTCGAGCCCGACGCCGGCGCGCAGCTGACGGGGTCAGAGCCGTCGACCAGGTCGGTCGCGGTCGCGGTGAACCTGACCACCGAGCTCGTCGCCGGTCCTGACACCTGCACCGACAGGTTCGCCGGCAGGTGCAGTGTCGGCGGCGTCGAGTCGGTCACGGTGACACCGAAGCTCCCAGTTGCGCGATTACCGTGCGCGTCGGTTGCCGAGCATCTGACCGTCGTCGTCCCGACGCGGAAGACGGAACCGGAAGCGGGCGAGCACGTCACCGGCACGACGCCGTCAACCGCGTCGCTCGCCGAGGCGGTGAACGAGACGGGCGCCCCGGTCGGGCCTACTGCCTCGGCCTGGGCGCTCGCCGGGAGGGTCAGGACCGGCGCGGTCGTGTCGCGCACGACGACCTGGAAGCTCCCCGTTGCCGTGTTCCCAGCCGCATCGGTGGCCGAGCACGAGACCGTCGTCTGCCCGAGCGGGAACGTCGAACCGGAGGACGGCACGCAGGCGACCGGCACCGAACCGCTGACAAGGTCGTCAGCCGTCGCCGTGAACGACACCGGTGCGCCCGACGGCCCGGTCGCCTCGGCCATCACTCGGCCGGGCAGGTGCAACCGCGGGGGTGTCGTGTCCACGATGGTCACCGAGAACGTTCCCGTCGCGCTGTTCCCAGCCGAATCTTTCGCCGAGCAGGAAACCGTCGTCGCTCCGAGCGGGAACGTCGAGCCGGATGCCGGCACGCATGTCACCGCCACTGAACCGTCGACTGCATCCACTGCCGTCGCATGGAAGCGCACCACACGTCCGTCAGGGCCGGTCGCCTCGCGCACGCGGTCGGGCGGCAGCCGCAACACCGGCGGCGTCGTGTCCTGCACGGTGACGGAGAATCCACCTGTTGCCGTCACGCCGTGCGCGTTCGTCGCAGAGCACGTCACCGCCGTCACGCCGAGCGGGAACGTCGACCCGGACCGGGCATTGCACGACACACGATCCGTCCCGTCCACCGGGTCGGTCGCCGTCGCCGTGAAGCGCACCACTGCGCCTGAGGCGTTCCTGGCCTCAACGACGAGATCACCCGGCAGGTGCAGCGTGGGCGTGTCGGCAAGAACGACGCTGACGGTGACCGCCGCCGACGGCGCGCTGGTGAGGCCGCTTACGGTCTGCGTCGCCGTCAACGTGTGCGTACCGTTGGCCAGGGTCAGCGTCGCCGCGAACGCACCGGAGGGGTCGACGGTCGCCGTACCGGCCAGGGTTGAGCCGTCATAGATCGACACCGAGGCGTTCGGCAGGCCTGCGCCGCTCACGAGGACGGTCGTCGAGAACGACGTCGCCGGCGCCGAAAGGGTGGGCGAGGCGGGCACGACGGCGAAACTCCGCTCGACGGGCGAAGCAGGTGCGTAGCTCGCATTCCCGGCCTGGCTCGCGCGAACCGTGCAGGTTCCGACGGCGGCGAGGGTGATCGTTGCCCCGTTCGTCCCGCCGGACGTGCAGGTCAGCGGAGTCGTCGTCGTGAAGGTGACGGTGAGGCTCGACGACGCAGTCGCGCTGACAGTCGGCGGCGCAGCGCCGAGGTAGGTGTTCGCGAGCGCCGGGAAGGTGATGGTCTGCGGCAGCGGCCTGACCGTCACGTTGAAGATCCCCGTCACGGGGCTGTTCGCGTCGTCTGGGTCGGACGCCGTGCACGTCACGGCGGTCTTCCCGATCGGGAAGAGGGAGCCGGAGAGCGGGTTGCAGGTCACCGGCGGCGTTTCTCCCCCTTCGTCGGACGCGGCGACTCCGGCATACGAGACGACTGTGCCCGTGATGCCGTTCGCATCGACGACGACGTCCGCCGGCACGGTGAGAGCGTGATCGTCGTCGAGCGTGACTGAGACGAAGCTCGGGCCGGAGACGTCGCTCGTCTCGCCGTTCACCGACTGCGTCGCGGTCAGCGAATGCGACCCGACGCTCAACGCAACCGACGTCGTGAAGCTCCCGCTCGAATCAGCCGTCGCAGTCCCCACCAGCGTCGAGCCGTCGTCGATCGACACCGTCGCCCCCGGCGCCACCGTGCCCGACACCGGCACCACCGCCGGGTCGGTCGGCGTCGACACGAGCCCTGGAACCACCAAGGCCGGCGGCAACGGCTTCACCGTCACCGAGAATTCCGACGACACCGGACTGTTCGCGTCGTCCGGATCCGACGCGCTACACGACACCGTGAACGACCCGATCGGGAACGTGTCCTCCGACGCCGGATCACACACAACCGGCGGCGACTCACCACCCTCGTCAGACGCCGCCGGCGCGGCGAACTTCACCGCCGTCGCGTAATTCGACTCGACCACCACGCCGGACGCCACCCCGATCGCGAGGTCCGCATCGGGCGGAGGGAGAAGCGTGATCGAGAGAGCCTGGCTCGAACTGAGGCCGTCGTCGCCGGTCACGCTGACGGTGAACGACGACGTTCCCGGCGTCGCTGAGCTCGAGACCGTTCCGGTAATCGAACCGTCGGGGTCGAGCGTCAAGCCCGGCGGGAGGCTACCGGAGGTCACGGTGAACGTGTAGGGCAACATCCCGCCGGTCGCCGACACGGAGGCGGCGTAGCTCGCGCTCCCCGCGGCGGGGATCGGCGCGTCGGGGAGGGTCGTCGTCGTGATCGTCGGGGGGGCCGTTGCGAAGCTCACGCCGACGGCGGTGTTGAGGAGAACCGAGATGGTGTTCGTGTCGGCGTCCGCGCTGACGAGGTCGGGCTTGCCGTCGCCGTTCACATCGCCCAGGGCAACGGCGTTCGGGTGACGTCCGACGGGATACTCCACCGCCGGCTGGAACGTCCCGTCGCCGTTCCCTGAAAGCACCGAGACGACACCGCCTGCGACCGCGATGTCAGGCCGGCCGTCACCGGTGACGTCCGCGATCACGCCGGCCTGAGGGGACGTGCCGGCTGCGTAAGCCGTCGGCGCGCCGAAGCTGCCGTCGCCGTTGCCGAGCATGACGTCGACCTCGTTGCCGTCGTAGTTCGAGACGGCGAGATCCGGCTTGCCATCCCCGTTCAAATCGCCGATCGAAACGGCGGTCAGGTCCTGCCCCGAGCCTGCGTTTGCCGAGTATTCGTGCAACGGCTGGAAGGTGCCGTCGCCGTTCCCGAGCAACACGCCGACGCCCGTGAACTGGTCGGCCGTAACGATGTCGACCTTACCGTCGCGGTTCACGTCGCCGACTGCGAGGTTGTACGCGGTCGACGGCGTGGCGTACGTCGTCGGAGCGCCGAACGATCCCGCCCCGTTCCCGAGCAACACCGCGACGCCGCCGAAACCGGCTACTACGATGTCGAGCTTTCCGTCCCGGTTGACGTCTGCGAGCGCCACCTGGAGTGCGCCCGCACCACCCGCCGAGAATGACGTGGCCGGCTGGAACGTCCCGTCCCCGTTGCCAAGCAGGACAGAAACCTCGTCCGCGCCGGAATCGGCAACGACCATGTCCGGCCTGCCGTCTCCGTTCACGTCTCCGACGGCGACGCCGCCGGGGTAGCTGCCCGCCGGGTACGAGGTAGCGGTCTGGAACGTCCCGTCGCCGTTGCCGAGCAGGACATCGACGCTGTTCGAGAGCTCGTCCGAGACGACGGCGTCGAGCTTCCCGTCGCCGTTCAGATCCGCGAGCACGACATCCTGGGGGCTCGTCGGCGCCGCGAAGGCGGTCGCGGGACCGAAGCTCGGAGGAAGTGGAGGAGCGACGGGCAGCGAGACGGTGACGGGTGTAAGACTGTCGGCGGTCGTCCCGTTTCCGAGCTGGCCGGCGGAGTTGCTCCCCCAGCACTTGACGGCGCCGCCGACCAGCAGCGCGCACGAGTGGTCGTAGCCGGCCGCAACGGCGACGGCGCCGTTCGTCAGGCCGCTGACCTGTACCGGTGCGCTGCTCCCAGTCGTCGTCCCGTTCCCGAGCTGCCCGAACGCGTTGTCGCCCCAGCACCGGACTCCCCCGGAGACGACAGCGCAGGCGTGGTTGTAGAACGCGTCGATCGCCGTTGCACCACTCGCGATCAGCTCCGTCGGCGGGAAACCGAAGTTGATGAACGGCGTCTGGTTGTTAGTCCCCCAGCACCAGACGCTTCCGTCGCCCTCCAGGGCGCACATGAAACCGCCACCCGCGGTGATCGCCTGCACGCCGGTGAGCCCCGGCACCGGCACCGGATGGGATGTCGTCCCGCCCGGCCCGAGCTGTCCGAAGTCGTCGTTCCCCCAGCACTCGACGCTCCCGTCGCTCGCCATCAGCGCGCAGACGTTGTAGGCGCCGGTCGCGATCGCCGCGACGCCGCTCGTCAACGACCCATCGCCGAGGACGTATGCGTGCGACGGGTCCTCGCCCCAGCAGCGAACGCCGCCGGCGTCGGTCAGCCCGCAGGTGTAGTACCAGCCGGCCGAGACCTGCTTATAGGCGCCGGCCGGAACCGGACTCGATTCGCCCTCGCGATTGAAGCCCCAGCACTGGACCGCTTCCGTCGTCGTGAGCACACACGTGTGGTAGATGCCCGCCACAACCGCTTGCGCCTGGCCCGACAGCACCGAGGCCGCAACCGGGACGGCGCTGTTCGTCGTCGTTCCGTCCCCGAGCGGGCCGCCATTCGTCAGCGCTCCCGCAACGGTCTCGTTGTTACCCCAGCACTCGACCGCCGCGCCGACGACGAGACAGGTGTGGGATGCGCCGGCTGCAAGTTGCGGCGCGGGAGTGGGCGGCGGGCCGGAGGCAACACTCGGGACCGCCGATCCAAGACCGAGAACGGAAACGAGCGCGGCCAGGGCTCCGTACCGTCTGATCCCCCCGTGGAACCGACCGCCGTGCACTCAGGGGCCTTTCGCCGCAGCGCCTGCCACGCTCAGCATGCGCGCGGCCGTCGCAAAAGTCAAGCCCTGCGTATGCAGATCTGGTTACAAAAGCTCGTCGCTGGGTGGGTTCGACTCCCACGCCGCTCCGTCGAGACGGCGAGGGGCCGCCGGTCGCGTGCGCGGCGTGGCCCGCGAGCGTGAGGAGCGCCTCGATCTCCGCCGGCCTGAGGTCGAAGTCCGCGCGCGGGAGCGTAGTTTCCTCGGCCGGTCGATCGGCGACACCTCTCCGAGAGCGGCGCGCGCACAAACGCACTGCTCACCTGTTACCTGCCCGGGCTCGCAGGCGGCCGCGCTGGCACCAGGCCGTCGTCCAAGGAGGCAACAAAGGCAAGCCGGCGTGAAGCCGCGGTTTCTCCAGGAACAGCATCCGCCGCGACCTTTTTCGAACTGCCAGAACTGCCACAACGGGGGCCGCAGTCGCGTGGTCAATCGTCTCGATTGACCTCCACAACGAACAAGAGCCCGCACGATGCCGATCTCACGAACCGCCCTAGGTCTGGGCTTCAAAACCGGCCAGGTCGTGTAGCCCACGGCTGGGTGGGTTCGACTCCCACGCCGCTCCGTCGAGACGGCGAGGGCCCGCCGGTCGACGGGCCCTCTACCGCGCGAGCGGAGGTGTGTCTCTTACTGGCCCTGCTTCACGCCCGGCTCAGCCCACTCGAGCTGAATCGGCCGGATCACGTGCCCACCCGGAACGTTCGCCGCCTTCTTGTACTTGCCGAGCGGGATGATCGCGCGGCCCGTCGTACCCGCGAGCACCATCGCCATGACGGCGTACCACGCGAAACCCGCGGACACGACGAACACCCAGCCCGCGACCTGCGCCCAGCCGTGCGAGCCGTAGATGTACGCGCCGGCGAGGATTCCGGAGCCCGCGGCGAGCGTCGCGAGCACCCCCGTGAGGAGGATGCTCTCCGTCATCGCTGCGAGCATCGCGATGCCGGTCGTGATCGCGAGC
Source organism: Actinomycetota bacterium (assembly GCA_019237315.1). Taxonomy (GTDB): domain Bacteria; phylum Actinomycetota; class Thermoleophilia; order Gaiellales; family Gaiellaceae; genus PALSA-600. Next base: position 18,000 of record JAFAHG010000164.1, on the reverse strand, counting down.
GCGAAGAACCAGAACCCGACGGCCGGGTTGTGGTACCAGGGCGTCGGCGCCGCGAGCACGTGCGTCGCGAGCAGGATGTTGAGGAGTCCGTAGGCCATCCAGAAGGAGCCCCACGTCCCATGCGCGAGCGTTGCAATGCCGTCGCGGGCCTTGTAGGCCCACATGCCGGCTGCGAACTGCGCGAGCCCGCCGAACATCGCGGCGAACGGCGCAAGCGTCAGTCCCGACGTCGGCGTCCCCCACCACCCCGCGAGGTTCGACGCGACGACGAACGTCGCACCGGCGAAGCCCGCGAGTCCGAGGATGGAGGGCGCGGCGATCGGCTGGAGGAACACGCGTGGCCGCGCGAAGCCGTCCTCCCAGGCGTCCTCGACACCCGCGAACGCTCTTGCCCTTCGTTCTTCGAGTGTGCTCATTCCAACCCCCTTACGTCGTACTACGATTCACTTTGCCCGATTTCCGTTCTGTAAAACGTTCTGCTAACGGGGAGAAGAAGGAAATGCACGCCTGGTTGCAAGACGTCGCCGCTCGCCTGAGCGAGGAAACCGGACTGCCACGCGGCGACCTCGAGCTGACGCCGCCGGAGATCGAGGCGCTTCTCGCCCTCGCCGGTGTCGCGGCCCACGAGAGCGGCGCGCGGACGAACGCGCCGCTCACGTGCTACCTGCTCGGCCTCGTTCGCGGCCGGAGCGGCGCACCGCTCGACGAGCTCCTCCGGGCGGCGGGCCACACTTCATCGAACGAGTGACTTCGACTGGCTGAAGGAGCGAATGCCGCTCGTTGCACTCGCCGGCCGACGCTCAGACCGGACTCATACGTTTCGGCCGCCGGTTCCCACACGGGCAACGCGGACACTTGGGACTCGAGAAGCGCCCCTTCTGCGGCAAGGGGCGCTTCTCTTTCTCCCTCCCGCTCGTTCTACGGCCGCCGCCCGCGGTCGGATTTCAGACGTCGGGCGGGCGCGCCCCGACGAGCTCCGCCACGCGGGCGCCTTGGACGAGGACGGCGTCGACCCCGGCCCGCTCGAGGGCGAGCACCTCGTCGCGGCTCGCGAGGTCGAGCTCCGCGATCGCGAGCTTCCCGGCCGGCACGTCCGGCAAGAGCTCGAGCACGGCCTCGAGCGGGTCCTCGTCGTCGTCCGTGTCGCGCGCCGAGAGCAGGAAGATCTCCGGGTCGAGCTGCTCGAGTGCCTGCTCGAGCTCGTCCTCGTCGCGGACGTCGACGACCGGCTCGAGCGCCTCCGGATGGTCGTCGTCGGGGCGGATCGTCTGCGCGTCGGCGTCGACCGCGGGGCTCGCTCCGGTCCAGAGGAGCGGCAGCGACGTCGCCGTCCTGATCCCTTCGATCGCGCGCTCGACGGCGATCGCCTTCGCGCCCTGCGCCTCCGCCGTGCGGGCTGCGTCGGCGTCCTGGACGCGCGCGATGATCGCGATCCCGTCGCCTTCGGCGAGGCGCTGGCTCAGGCGGCGTGAGTCGGGCACCGGTCTGCCGAACTGTAACTACACCCCGATGGGGTGCCAGACGGTTTTCAGCTCGAGGAAGGCCGAGATGTCGTAGAGACTCTGCGCGTCCGGGTCGCCGGCGACGACGCGTTTCACGTTCTCCGCCGCGGCGCGCTCGAGGTCGGCGCGCAGGCCGTCGGCGCCGGTGACGTCGATCGCGTTCACGTCCATGTGCGACGCGAGCCACGGGGCAAGCTCGGCGTGGCGGCCGGTGAGGATGTTGACGGCGCCCGCGGGGACATCGCTCGTCGCGAGGGCCTCGGCGAGCTCGACCGCGGCGAGCGGGCTCGTCTCCGACGCGAGCGCGACGACCGCGTTGCCGCCGACGAGCGCGGGGGCGACGCGGGAGACGAGACCGAGGAGCGGCGGCTCGTCGGGCGCGACGACGCCGACGACGCCGGTCGGCTCGGGCACGGTGAAGTTGAAGTACGGGCCGGCGACGGGGTTCGACGAGCCGAGCACCTGCGCGAGCTTGTCGGCGAAGCCCGCGTACCAGACCCAGCGGTCGACCGCGCGCTCGACCTCGTCCCGTCCGGTCGCGAGCTCCGCGAACTCGGCGGAGCGCGCCTCCATCATCTCGGCGATCCGGTAGAGGACCTGGCCGCGGTTGTACGCGGTCACTCCTCCCCAGTTCGGCTGTGCCGCACGCGCGGCGACGACGGCGTCGCGGACATCCTTGCGCGACGCGCGTGCGACGTTCTGACCCTGTGCTTCGTACGTGCGGCCGCTCTCGCTGCGCGGGAACGCGCCGCCGATGAACAGCTTGTAGGTCTTCTTGACCGGCAGGCGGTCAGGCATGGGTCACCCCGTCGAGGTAGGGCGCGAGTCCGTGCAGCCCGCCCTCGCGCCCGAAGCCCGATTCCTTGAAGCCGCCGAACGGGCTCGTCGGGTCGAAGCGGTTGTACGTGTTCGCCCAGACGACGCCGGCGCGCAGCCGCTCGGCCATCCAGAGGATGCGCGAGCCCTTCTCCGTCCATACGCCGGCGGAGAGGCCGTAGGGCGTGTTGTTCGCCTTCTCGACCGCCTCGTCGGGCGTGCGGAACGTCAGCACGCTGAGCACCGGGCCGAAGATCTCCTCCTGCGCGATGCGGTAGCTCTGCGCGACGTTCGTGAACACGGTCGGCGCGAACCAGTAGCCCTTCTCCGGAAGCTGACAGGGCGGCTGGTAGATCTCCGCGCCCTCGTCACGCCCGGCGGCGACGAGCTCCTGGATCTTCTCGAGCTGCGCGCGCGAGTTGATGGCGCCGACGTCGGTGTTCTTGTCGAGCGGATCGCCCACGCGCAGCGTCGCCATGCGTCGCTTCAACTTCTCGACGACGGTGTCCGCGATCGACTCCTGCACGAAAAGGCGCGAGCCTGCGCAGCACACATGGCCCTGGTTGAAGTAGATGCCGTTGACGATTCCCTCGACGGCCTGGTCGACCGCCGCGTCGTCGAAGACGATGTTCGCCGCCTTGCCGCCGAGCTCGAGCGTGACCTTCTTGTCCGTTCCGGCGAGCCGCCGCTGGATCGCCTTCCCCACCTCGGTCGAGCCGGTGAACGCGATCTTGTCGACGTGGGCGTCGACGAGCGCGGCGCCCGTTGCGCCGTCACCGGTGACGATGTTCACGACGCCCGCGGGAAGCTCGGCCTGGCGGACCACGTCGCAGAAGAGGAGCGCGGTGAGCGGCGTCGTCTCGGCCGGCTTCAGCACGACCGTGTTCCCCGCTGCGAGCGCGGGCGCGATCTTCCACGCGAGCATGAGAAGCGGGAAGTTCCACGGGATGATCTGTCCCGCGACGCCGAGCGGCCTTGGCGTGCGGTTCGGGAACGCATACTCGAGCTTGTCGGCCCAACCGGCGTAGTAGAAGAAGTGCGCGGCAGCGAGCGGCAGGTCGACGTCGCGCGACTCCTTGATCGGCTTGCCGCCGTTCAGCGACTCGAGCACCGCGAACTCGCGCGAGCGCTCCTGCAGGATGCGCGCGATGCGGAAGAGGTACTTCGCGCGCTCGCTGCCGGGAAGAGACGACCAGACCGCGAACGCCTCGCGCGCGGCGCCGACGGCGTTCGTCACGTCCGCGGGGCTCGCCTGGCCTACTTGCGCGAGCGCTTCCTCGGTCGCAGGCGAGAACGTCGTGTAGGTGTCGGCGGGCTCGAGCCACTCGCCGCCGACGAACAGTCCGTAGCGCTCGCGGAGCGACACGACGTCGCGCGACTCAGGGGCCGGCGCGTACGTCCAGTCAGCGGGGACCGGCGCACCGCCGCGCTTCGCCACCTCAGTCATTGGTGAAGTACTCCTTCGACTGGTAGGCGCCGGTCTTCTCCTTGCGGATCTGCATCAGGATGTCGTTGACGAGCGACGACGCGCCGATGCGGTAGAGGTCGGGCGTCAGCCAGTCGGGGCCGAGGGTCTCGTGCACCTGGACGAGGTACTGGATCGCGTTCTTCGACGTGCGGATCCCGCCCGCGGGCTTCATGCCGACGCGGCGGCCCGTCTCCTCGTACACGTCGCGAATCGCCTCGAGCATCACGAGGTGCACGGGCAGCGTCGCCGCGCCCGGGAGCTTGCCGGTCGACGTCTTGATGAAGTCTGCGCCCGCCGCCATCGCGAGCAGCGACGCGCGGCGCACGTTGTCGTAGGTGCCGAGCTCCGCAACCTCGAGGATCACCTTGAGGTGCGCGTCGCCGCAGCTCTCCTTGACGCGGCAGATCTCGTCGTAGACGTGCGCGTAGCGGCCGGACAGGAACGCGCCGCGGTCGATCACCATGTCGATTTCGTCCGCGCCGAATGCGACGGCGTCCTCGACGTCGCGGAGCTTCACGTCGAGCGGGCTCTGCCCGGACGGGAACGCAGTCGCAACGGAGGCGACCTTGACGCCGCTTCCCGCGAGCCGCTCCTTCGCGACGGGGACGAGGTTCGGATAGACGCACACGGCGGCGACCGACGGGACGCTCGCGTCGGAGGGGTCGGGGCGGATCGCCTTCGAGCAGAGGGCGGCGACCTTTCCAGGCGTATCCTGGCCCTCGAGCGTCGTCAGGTCGCAGCAGCGGATGGCGAGCTCGAGCGCCCAGAGCTTCGCGTCTCGCTTGATGCTGCGCTTCGCGAGCTCGCCGGCACGCGCCTCGACGGCGACCTGGTCGATCGACCCGATGCGGGGAAGGCGCTGCTTGAGCGGCAGCTCGAACCCCGCGGGCAGAGCGGGCGCCTGCGCCATGGGCGCGAGTGTAGCGCCGGGGCGCCGCTATCCTGGCGCCGCGATGCGCCCGATCCTGTTGCTTCTCCTCACCTGCGCACTCGCGGTCGGCGCGGCCGGCTGCGGCGGCGGCGGCTCGAGCGGCGGCTCCCAACAGTCGTTCTCGAATTACGAGACACAGATGCAGGCGCTCGGCGCGCGGCTCGGCGCGGCGATCGAGGCCGCGGGCAACAAGAACATCGGCGCGTCGTCCCCGGCCATCGTGCACAACCTCCAGCACGTCCAGTTGCTGCTCCGGAACGCCGCAGCGAAGCTCGCGCAGATCACGCCGCCGTCCAAGGTCGCGGCCGAGCACCAGGCCCTGATGACCGGCGTGCGGGACTACGCGAACGAGCTCAACGGCATCATCTCGTCGGTGAAGAACGGCGGCGGGACGCAGGCGCTCGCCGGCATCTTCAAGCTGCACGGGCTGATCGAGATTCGCAACGCGTCGCAGGCGATCGAGAAGGCCGGCTTCGCGATCGTGGCGCCCTAAGTGGCCGACGCCGAGGTCGGGGTCTTCGGAGGATCCGGGTTCTACTCGTTCGTCGACGTCGTCGACGAGGTGGAGGTCGACACGCCGTACGGGAAGCCGTCGGCGCCGTTCGTAATCGGGGAGGTCGGCGGGCGTCGCGTCGCGTTCCTGCCGCGGCACGGCCGCGCGCACGAGCTTCCGCCGGCGCAGATCCCCTACCGCGCGAACGTCTGGGCGATGCGCGAGCTCGGCGTGCGCAGACTGATCGGTCCCTGCGCGTCGGGGGCGCTGCGTCCCGAGCTCGAGCTCGGTGCGTTCGTCGTGTGCGACCAGTTCGTCGACCGCACGTGGGGCCGCGGCGACACCTTCTACACGGGCCCCGAGACGACGCACGTGTCCGCGGCGGATCCGTACTGCCCCGACCTGCGCGCGTTGCTCGTCGCGACCGCGCGCGAGCTCGGCATCCCGGTGCACGACGGCGGCACGGTGGTGGTGATCCAGGGCCCGCGGTTCTCCACGCGCGCCGAGTCGAAGTGGTTCCAGGCGATGGGCTGGGACATGATCAACATGACCGCCTACCCGGAGGGCTACCTCGCCCGCGAGCTCGAGCTCTGCTACGCGAACATCTCGATGGTCACCGACCACGACGTCGGCGTCGAAGGCACCGCCCCGGTTACGCACGAGACCGTGCTCGAGGTGTTCGAGGAGAACAACGCGAAGCTGCGCGAGCTCCTCTTCGCTGTGATCCCGAAGATCGGCCCGCAGCCCGAAGACGTGTGCGCGACGGCGCTCCGCGGCGCCCGCGTGTAGTTCAGGTACTCGCGCGCGCGCAACGGTCCGTACCCCACCCACCGGGGGGACCACCCGCCCCGACCACGGACGGTAGCGCGGAAGGTGTGACGGCGCTGTGCCGGCTTCGCAAAAAGAGTGGGAAAAAGCGTCCTACAGCCCGAGGCGCTCGAGCATCGTCTCGTTCCTGCGCCATTTCGGGGCGGCGCGCACCTGTAGCTCGAGGAAGATCTTCCGTCCGAGCAGCTGCTCGATCCCGGGCCGCGCGCCGCGGCCGATCTCGCGCACCATCGAGCCGCCCTTGCCGATCAGGATCTGCTTCTGGCTCTCGGTCTCGGTGTAGAGGCGCACGTGAACACGTCCCTCGTCGATCTCCACGACCTCGGCCGTGAGCGCGTGCGGCACCTCCTCCTTCGTCAGCCGCAGCGCCTGCTCGCGCACGAGCTCCGCGATCCGCGCCTCGAGGGGGAGATCCGTGACCTCCTCGGCGCCGTAGTACTGCGGGCCTTCCGGGAGGAGAGCGATCAGGTCGGCGCGCAACTCTCCGATTCCGTCGCCGGTCTTCGCGCTGACCGGATGCAGCGCGTGGAAGTTGCCGAGCTCCGCGGCGGCCTTCATCTGGGTCGCGATGTGCCCCGCCTTCAGCCGGTCGACCTTGTTGAGGACGATCACCACGGGGATGCCGAGCGCGAACACGCGTCGTGCGATGTAGTGGTCGCCTGCGCCGATCCGCTCCCGCGCGTTCACGACGAGGAGCACGGCGTCGAGGTCGTCCGCCATCGTCTCGTCGACGCGCTCCTGCATGCGCTCGGTCAACGCGTCGATCGGCTTCTGCCAGCCGGGGAGGTCGACGAGGACGAGCTGGGCGTCGGCCGTCGTGTAGATGCCACGCGTCCGATGACGCGTGGTGTGCGGGACACGGGAGACGATCGCGACCTTCTCGCCCGTGAGCGCATTGACGAGCGTCGACTTGCCGACGTTCGGGCGGCCCGCGACGGCGACGAATCCCGATTTCATCCGGCGAGCTGGAAGAGGGCGAGTGCGGTGAGCGAGCCGAGCAGCGCGCCGAGAAAGACCTCGAGCGCGGAATGGACGCCCGACTCGACCCGTGTCTGCGCGACGAGCAGCGCCATCACGAGCGCGATCGACGAGACGACGAAGCGACGGCTCGAGCCCGCGGCGTAGGTGACTGCGATCCACGCTGCGAACGCGAGCGCGGCGTGGCCGGAGGGCAGCCCACCCCGCAGCGGCGTGCCGCGTCCCGTCCAGGCCTTCGCGGCGACGACGCCGACCACGGTGAGCGCCAGCGCGATCAGCGTGAGCGAGGCGGGCGCGTCCCGGAGCCGGTCGAGCAGCCGGCCGGAGCGGGCGCCGACCCGGTGGGAGAAGACGAGGTATCCGACGGCGATCGCGTTCAGCGTCGCGATCAGCACCGCGCCCGCCGCGACGTCCTTGGCGAGCTTGGCCATGGGGTCGAAGGACGTCGTCGCGACGTCGATGGCACTCTCGATCGCCGTGTTGACCATCTCCGCAACGAGCACGAATGCGATCGACATCAGGAGGGCGATCAACTCGATCTTCGAGACGGCGACGACGAGCGCCAGCACGATCACGCCGATACCGACGACGAAGTGGATGCGCATGTTCCGCTGCGTGCGGAGCGCGTGGATGATCCCCTCGAAGGCGTAGTTGAACGAGTCGAGGATCGTCCGCGAGCGCCAGGAGCTCATCCGAGATGCTCCCGTTCGCGCGTCTGCATCTCGTCGCCGTGGTCGTAGCCGAGCAGGTGGAGGAGACCGTGTGTGAGCGGCTCCCGCCACTGCTCGCCGACGACGTCCGGGCACAGCACGACGTCCCCGAGCGCACGCGGCACTCCCGGCGGCAGCTCGTCACGGCCGTCGATCGGGAACGACAGCACGTCCGTCGCCTCGTCGATGCCGAGGTGCTCGCGCTTGAGGGTGCGCATCTCGTCCGGCGCCACGAACGCGAGCCCGAGCTCGCCGTCTGTGACGCCCTCCGCACGGAGGACGCGCGTCGCGAGCTCGACGGCGGCCGCCTCGTCGACCTGCTGCCCGCTCCGGTTGTCGACCTCGACCGAGAGCACGCCCTCAGCGCCTCCGCTCGGTGCCGGTCTCCTCCGCGTGCTGCTTGTACGCCTCGACGATGCGCTGCACGAGCTTGTGCCGAACGACGTCCTCGTGGCCGAAGCGGATGAACGCGATGCCTTCGATCGAACGCAGGATGTCCTGCACCTGGATTAGCCCCGACGCCTGGTCGCGCGGCAGGTCGATCTGCGTCACGTCGCCGGTGACGACCACCCTCGAGCCGAAACCAAGGCGGGTGAGGAACATCTGCATCTGCTCCGGCGTTGTGTTCTGCGCCTCGTCGAGGATGATGAAGCTGTCGTTCAGCGTCCTTCCGCGCATGAAGGCGAGCGGTGCGACCTCGATCGTGCCGCGCTCCATGTACGTGTTCGCCTTGTCGGGGTCGAGCATGTCGTAGAGCGCGTCGAAGAGCGGACGCAGATACGGGTCGACCTTCGCCAGCATGTCGCCGGGAAGGAAGCCCAGGCGCTCGCCCGCCTCGACCGCGGGGCGCGTGAGGATGATGCGCGCCACCTGCCGGTCGGAGAGCGCGGCGACTGCGAGCGCCATCGCGAGGTAGGTCTTGCCGGTGCCGGCGGGGCCGATGCCGAATGTGACCGTGCAGCGGCGGATCGAGTCGACGTAGGCCTTCTGCGTGACGGTCTTCGGCGAGATCTTCTTGCCGCGGTGGCGCCAGACGACGTCGTCGAAGACCTCGCGGACGTCCTGCTCCGCCTCGAGCGCGCCGAGCACGGCGTCGACCGTGTGCGCACCGATCTGGTGGCCGCCCTCGACGAGCTCGACGAGCTCGTCGATGACCTCGCGCGCCTCGGTGACGTCCTCGTCGTTCCCCTCGAGGGTGAGCTGGTTGCCGCGGAGGCGGATCGTGCAGTTGAGTCGGTCGCGCAGCGCGTCGAGCACCCCGTCCCCCATCCCGGCGAGCTCCGCCGCGACGGCGTTCGAGACGTCGAGAACCTCCTGCACGGAGCCAGTGTAGGCCGTGGAAGATTCGACACGCTCTCGGCGCACTTCCGGCACAGACACGTCACACGCGCCCCGGTAGCGTGCATGCAAGGGGGCCGTGCGCCCCCTTGGGGGGTGAACCCGCGGGTTACCCGGGCGGCGGCCAGCGCGGCGCGCGCGCCGGCGCGGCGGGGAGGTCCCGCCAGTCCGTTCGCCCGGGGGCGAAGATCTCGAAGGCGACGGCACCGTCCTTGCCGGCCTCGACCGAGTGCGGGACGTCGGCGAGAATCGTCCAGATTCCGCCGGGGCCGACCGTCTTCGTCTCGCCCCCGATCGTGAACGTCATCGACCCGGCGAGCAGGATGCCGATCTGCTCCTGCCCGTGGCTGTGCTCCGGGACGACTGCCCCCGGCTCGAGCTCGATGAGCCCCATCGTCATCCGCTCGGCGTGGACGGGCCGCGCGACGACACCGTCCCAGATTTGCAGCGCCGGCACCTCGCCGATGTCTGCGAAGACGTTCACGCGAGCTTTTCGCGGACGATCTGGCTGACGGCCGAGCCGTCGGCGCGCCCCGCGATCTGCGGCATCACGTCCGCCATCACGCGACCCATGTCGCGGAGGCTTGTCGCGCCGTTCTCGGCGATCGCGTCGTCGACGATCCGCTCGAGCTCCTCCTCCGAAACGGGCTCGGGCATGAACTCCTCAAGGATCGCGAGCTCGGCCTCCTCACCGGCGGCCTGCGCCTCGCGCCCCCCCGCGCGGAACGCGTCGGCGGCTTCCACCCGCCGCTTGCGTTCGCGTTGCAGGACCTGCAGCTCCTCGTCGTTCGAGAGCGGCCGCTGGAGGTCCTTTTCCGCAGACCGGAGACTCGCCAGGATCAGCCGCAGGGCGTCGCGGCGCTGTGCATCACGCGCGAGAGTCGCTTCCTTCACCTCGGTCTCCAGCTGCTCGATCAACGTCACAGCTCGGTCACCGCCGTCAGCGAATTCGGGATGTGGATGTGGCTCTCGACGTCCCCGAGGACGTGCCAGTGGAGATGGAACACGGTTTGCCCTGCGCTCCGGCCGACGTTCACCTCGATGCGGTAGTCGGTCAGGCCGGCACCGCGCGCGGTCTCGGCGATGAACTCCAGCATGCGCTTGGTGTCGCCGGCGCCGAAGTGACCGATCTCGCGGAATGAGTCGACATGCCGTTCCGGGATGATCAGCAGGTGCGTCTGCGCCTTCGGGTTGATGTCGTTGATGGCGACGAACCCTTTCGTCTTCGCGACGTACGTCCCGTTGCGGACGATGTCGCAGAACACGCAGTCGTCATGCTGCGACGGCAAGGATTCCCTCCTCGGTCAGAGCCTGTGCGCGCACGCGGACGAGATCGCCGACCGGCGCGTCGACGAGGAACGGCGAGTAGTCGTCGCCGTAGCCGCGGCCGGGCCGGTCGACGAGCACGACATCCTCCCGGCCGAGCTTCGTCGCCCAGTGCCGGCGCTCGAGCTCGGCGGAGAGGGCGCGCAACTCGGCGACGCGGTTCTTCTTCACCGACGGAGGAACCGCGTCGCTCGTCGCCGTACGCGTTCCTGGTCGGGGCGAGTACGGAAACACGTGTACGCGGGCAATACCCGCCTCTCGCAGAGTCTGCACCGTCCGGCCGAACGCCTGGTCGTCCTCGGCCGGGAAGCCGACGATCACGTCGGTCGTCAGGTTGAAGTCGTCGTCGAGGAGCGCAAGGCGGTCGCGATACGTCTTGGTCGTGTACCTCCGCCCCATCGCGCGTAGAACGCCGTCGTCGCCGGACTGCAGCGGCACGTGGAGGTGGCGCGCGACGGTCGGCGACTCGCGCAGCGCCGCGACAAGGTCGCGGTCGACGTGGTTGATCTCGATCGAGCTCAGCCGGAGGCGGGCGAGGCCCGGGGTGGCGGCGGCCTCGCGCACGAGCCTCGGCAGGTCGTAGTCCGCAGCGCGGTCGCGGAAGCAGCCGAGGTTGATCCCCGTCAGGACGACCTCACGGTGACCTTGCGCGACGCGACGTGCGATCTCCGCGAGCACCGCGCCGGCAGGCCTGCTGCGCGACGCGCCGCGGACGAGCGGGATGACGCAGAACGCGCACGAGAACGAACAGCCGTCCTGGATCTTCACGAAGGCGCGGACGCGGTCGAGACGCGCGTCGGCCTGGACGCAACCGATCGCACCGAGGTCGTCGGCGACGACCTGCGCCGTCTCCTCCGCCCGCCGCGCGACCACGACGACGTTCGCGGGAAGGCCCGCAAAGGCGTCGCCCGCGAGGTTCGCCCCGCAGCCGGTGACGTAGACCTTCGCGCACGTCCTCGCCGCGCGCGCGGCCGCCTTACGGCTCTTGGCGAGGGCCTCGTTCGTGACGCAACACGTGCTGATCACGGCCACATCGGCGTCCGAAGCCTCCTCGTGGCCGTCTGCGAGCAGCCGCTCGCGCACTTCCTGCACGTCGACGTGCGAGACCTTGCATCCGAGGAAATCGGCGCGGAAACGGGCCATGGCCCGAAGATGCTACTTCCGCGCGTGCAACTCGGCCGCCCAGCCCTCCCGCTCGCGCCGCTCCACGCACACGAAGCCGGCGAGGTGCGGCGTGTCGCGCGCGAGGTAGCCGGACGTGACGAGGAGGTTCGCTTCGACGCGCGGTGCCAGCACCTCGACGGCGTCGAGCGCGATGTTCGCGACCACCGCATCTGCGGCCGGCAGCGGTTCGGTGAGCGCGTCGAGGACGCGTGCCTCCAACTCGACCTCGTTCGCGGCAGCGTTGGCGAGCGTCGCCTCGACGGCGGCGGCGGCGACGTCGACGGCGACCACCGGCGCGAAGCCGAGCCGGACTGCGGCGATCGAGAGCACACCCGAGCCGCAGCCGACGTCGACGAGGCTCCCCGGCTCGACGTCCGCCAGGAGCTCGAGGCAGAGGCGCGTCGTCGGGTGGGCGCCCGTCCCGAACGCACGGCCCGGGTCGACCACGATCGCGACAACGTCGTCGGGCGCCGCCTCCCACGGCGGGCCGACCCAGAGGGCTCCGATGCGGACGCCGTGGTGGAACTCGCGCCAACGGTCTTCCCACCCGTCTTCGACGGTGCGCACGTCTGCGCCCGCGAACGCCTCGCGCACGCGTTCTGCCGCGTCGCCGTAGGCCGCGAGCTCGACTCCGCCGCCGACGGCACGCTCCTCGAAGCCGTCGGGAGCGAGGTCGACGAACCGTGCGCGCAACTCCTCGGCGTCGTCGAGCCCGACGGTAACCGACGCGCGGATCAGCGGAACGCGCTCTTCAACTTTTGGAAGAAGCCGCCCTCGCGTCGGTAGGTGTCGTCGTCCGTCGCGCGCTCGAACTGCTCGAGCAGGTTGCGCTGCTCGTCAGTGAGACGCCGCGGAACGAGCACGTTGACGAGAACACGCTGGTCGCCGCGCCCGAAGCCCTGCAGCACCGGCATGCCCTTGCCACGCAGCACCTTCACGTCGCCCGGCTGCGTCCCCGGCTCGAACTCGAGCTCGACGGTGCCGTCGAGCGTCTCGACCGGCACGCTCTTCCCGAGTGCCGCCTCGACCACGGTCAGGTCGACCTGCGAGTACACGTCGTTGCCTTCGCGTGCGAAGCGGGGGTCGGGGGCGATCCGCACGCCAACGTAGAGATCGCCGGAGCGACCGCCGCGCACACCGGCATGCCCCGCACCCGTCAGCCGGATGCGCTGACCGTCGTGGATGCCGGGAGGGACGACGACCTCGACGTCACGCCGTTCGACCCGGCGGCCGTCGTCGCAGTCTTCGCACGGCTGCTCGGCCACGCGGCCGGTGCCGCCGCATTCGGGACAGCTCGCGGTCCGAACGAACTCGCCGAAGACGCTGCGCGAGATCTGCTGCAAGCGCCCTGCGCCGCCGCAACGACGGCACGTGACGACCGGCGTGCCGGGCTTGACGCCGCTCCCAGCGCACGTCTCGCACGTCACCGCGAGGTCGACGGAAACAGTCTTCGTCACGCCGCGCGCGGCCTCTGCGAGCTCGATCTCGACGGCGGCCGCGACGTCTGCGCGGTGGCCACGGCCGCCCCTGCCGCCGAACACGTCTTCCCCGAAGAACGTCGAGAACAGATCGCCGAGGTCGCCGAGGTCGAAGTGCGACGGGCTGAAGCCGCCCGAGCGCAGACCGGCGTGGCCGTAGCGGTCGTACAGCTGGCGGGTCTCCGGGTTCGAGAGGACCTCGTAGGCCTCGGACACCTCGCGAAAGCGGACCTCGGCATCCGGCACCTCCGACACGTCGGGGTGAAGCTGCCGCGCGAGACGGCGGAAGGCCTTCTTGATCTCGCGCTCGTCGGCGTCGCGCGAGACCTCGAGGAGCTCGTAGTAGTCGCGTTCGGTCGTGGACATCCGCGTCACATGGTGCCAGCGAGGTGCCGCGCGACTCAGTCCTCGGCGTATGCCTCTTCGACGAACCGCGAGAGCTCGTACGCCGCGGCCTGGACCGAGCGCAGCGCTTTCTCGTAGTCCATCCGCAACGGGCCGAGCAGGCTCACCGCGCCGAGCGGCTGGTTCGGGAGCCCGTAGCTCACGCCGACAAGCGCGACCTCGTGCAGGCCGGACGGCTCGAGCTCGTCGCCGACGCGTGCGAACGGCCGCCGCGCGTCGAACGACTGCGCGAGAACGTCGAGCAACGCCGCACGCTTTTCGAGGGCGTCGATGAGGCTGCGGTACGCGCCGATCTCCTCCGCGCGCAGCTCGTCGAGGAGGCCGGCGGCGCCGCCGACGTAGAGCTGCCTCTCGTCCTCGACGGCGTCGAACGTCCCGCGGATCGCGTCCAGGAACGCGCGCTCGCGCGGCGAGAGCGTCGGTTCTTCGAGTGCGCGTCGCAGCAGGCGCGAGCGGAGCCGGACGCCGACGAGGCGCTCGTGGAGGTACTCGCCCGCCCAGGCGACGAGTCCGGGGTCGACGGCCTCCGCGAAGACGAAGCGCTGCTTCGCGACACCGCCGGTCGAGGTGATGACGACGACCATCACCACGTCGGGCTGGAGCGGCAGGACCTCGACGTGCCGGATCGTCGCTGCCTCGAGCGGCGGCGCCGAGACGAGCGCGAGGAGGCGTGTCAGCTGGGAAAGCGCGTCGGTCGTCGCCTGCAGCGCCTCTTCGACCTCGGAACGCGCTGCCGGCAGCCGCAACCCGAAGCTGCTCGGCCGCGTCTCGGGGCGCGCGAGGAGCTCGTCGACGTACTCGCGGTAGCCGGCCTCGGTCGGCATCCGGCCGGCCGACGTGTGCGGATGCGTGAGGAGTCCACGCCGCTCGAGGTCGGCGAGCTCCGCGCGCACCGTGGACGACGAGAGGTCGAAGCCCGCACGCTCGACGAGCGTCTTCGACCCGACCGGCTGGCCCGTCGCGACGTACTCCTCGATGATGCGGCGAAGGATCTCCCGCTGCCGTTGCGAGAGCATTTCGTCCATCGCCGTCATGGTAGGCGAGCGGGCGTCAGGCAAGCAGCCTGGCGGTCACCCCGTCGCCCAGGAATCGGCCGCGGCGCGTCAGCGTGAGCGCCCCCGGCCGCCGCTCGGCCAGACCGAGCTCCTCGAGCCGGGCGAGCCCGACGGGGTCGAACGCCTCCTCGAGGCCGCGCGTCGCGACGGGCTCGTCGAGCCTGAGCCCGAGCATCAGCCGCTCGGCGTGGCGGGTCTCCACGGGCAGCGCCTCGTACTCGCAGCGCGGCCGTTCGCCGCGGCCGAGCGCGGCGAGGTAGCCGCCGAGTGACGGAGCGTTCCGCCAGCGCCGGTTCTCGATTGTGCTGACCGCGCCCACGCCGAGGCCGAGATAGTCACGCCCGCGCCAGTAGGCGAGGTTGTGACGCGCCCGCAGGTCGCGCCCGTCGACATCCGACGCCGAACGGCAGAAGTTCGCCGTCTCGTACCAGCGGTACCCCGCGGCCGTCAGCGTCTCGACGACGAGCTCGAAGAAGCCCTCCATCGAATCGGCGAGGCGTGCGAGCTCCGCTCCGTGTGCGTGCGCGAAGCGGGTTCCGGGTTTCGCTTCGAGCTCGTACGCGGAGATGTGCTCGGGCCGGAGAGCGAGCGCTTCGGCGAGGTCGCGTGCGACGTCGGAGGCGCTCTGGCCTGGGATGCCGTAGATGAGATCGAGGGAGATGTTGTCGAATCCGGCATCACGTAGAGCGTAGAAGGCGCGTCGGACGTCGTCCGGGGTGGCAACGCGTTCGAGCACGGCCAGAAGAGACGTGTCGAAGGTCTGCGCGCCGAGCGACACGCGATTGACGCCGTGGCGTCGAAGGAGTGCCGCAAGCCCGGGCGTCACCGTCTCCGGGTTCGCCTCGACCGTGACTTCCTCCGCGGCGGGCAACGCGGCGAGGAGTCGCGCCAGAGCAGCCGGATCGGTGAACGTCGGCGTTCCGCCGCCGAGGAAGACCGTCTCGAGCGTGGAAGCCAGCGACTCACGTTCGAGCGCGAGCTCGGTGAGAAGTGCGTCCACGTACCCGTGGTGGTCGCCGCGCCCTCCCACGACGGTGACGAAGTCGCAATATCCACAGCGGTGGCTGCAGAACGGCAAATGGACGTAGAGGTGACGAGCGCCGGTCACGTCACGACCCGTTTCGGTCGCGCGACGAGCTCACCGCCGCAGTTCGGACACGTATGCGCCATGGCCGCGGCGCACGACGGACAGAACGTGCACTCGTGCGAGCAGATGACGGCGTCGCCGTCCGCCGCGAGGGAAACGCCGCAGCGCTCGCACGTTTCCCGCATCTCGAGCGTCATCACCGCTTCCCTTCGCCGAGATTGAGCACGGCGAGGAATGCCTCTTGCGGAACCTCGACCGCGCCGACCTGCTTCATGCGCCGCTTGCCCTCCTTCTGCTTCTCGAGCAGCTTGCGCTTCCGGGTGATGTCGCCGCCGTAGCACTTCGCGAGCACGTCCTTGCGACGCGCCTTCACGGTCTCGCGCGCGATGACGCGCGAGCCGATCGCCGCCTGGATCGGCACGTCGAACATCTGTCTCGGAATCTCCTCGCGGAGACGCTCGACGAGCATGCGTCCGCGCTCATACGCGAAGTCCTTGTGGATGATCAGCGACAACGCGTCGACCGGATCGCCGCCGACGAGGATGTCGACGCGCACGAGTGACCCCTCGCGGAAGCCGACGTAGTCGTAGTCGAAGCTCGCATAGCCGCGCGTACGGGACTTCAACTGGTCGTAGAAGTCGAGCACGATCTCGGCGAGCGGAAGCTCGAACGTGAGATGCGCGCGTGCCTCGGAGAGATATTCCAGGTGGTCGAAGCGCCCGCGCCGTTCGTTGCAGAGCTCCATGACGGCGCCGATGTACTCCTTGGGGACGATGATCGACGCCTTGATGTACGGCTCCTCGACCTCCTCGATCGAGTCGGGCATGTCCGATGGTGTGTGCACCTCGACCCAGTCCGCGTTCTGTGCGCGGACGCGGTACGCGACGTTCGGCGCGGTGACGAGCAGGTCGAGGTCGAACTCGCGCTCGAGCCGTTCGCGGACGATCTCCATGTGCAGCAGCCCGAGGAACCCGCACCGGAACCCGAAGCCGAGCGCCTGCGACGTCTCCGGTTCGTAGAAGAGCGCCGCGTCGTTCAGCTTCAGCTTCTCGAGCGCATCGCGCAGCTCGGGGTAGTCGTCGGAGTCCGTCGGGAAGAGTCCGGCGAACACCATCGGCTTGACTTCCTTGTAGCCGGGCAGTGGGATCCCCGCGGGTGACGTATCCGACGTGAGCGTGTCGCCGACACGAAGCTCGGACACGTCCTTCAGCCCCGTGATGACATATCCCACCTCGCCTGCGGAAAGGGTGGGAACGGGCTTCATCGCCGGCGACATGAAGCCGATCTCCTGCGCTTCGAACTTCGTTCCGAGCGCCATCGCGCGCAACTGCTCACGGGTTCGCAACTCGCCGTCGACGACGCGGACGAAGGCCACGACGCCGCGGTACTGGTCGTACGACGAATCGAAGATGAGCGCGCGCGCCGGTGCGGCGGCCTCGCCGGCAGGCGCGTGGATGCGCTCGACGATCGCGTCGAGGACGTCCTCCACCCCGATCCCGGTCTTCGCCGAGATGCGCAGAACGCGCTCGGGCTGATCGCCGAGGAGCTCGGCGAGGTCGATTGCGGTGCCGTCGGGATCGGCCTGCGGCAGGTCGATCTTGTTCACGACGGGAACGATCTCGAGGTTGTTCTCGATCGCGAGGTACGCGTTCGCGAGCGTCTGCGCCTCGATGCCCTGCGCTGCGTCGACGACGAGCAGCGCCCCCTCGCACGCCTGCAGCGAGCGCGAGACCTCGTAGGTGAAGTCGACGTGCCCGGGCGTGTCGATCAGGTTGAGCTCGTGGCCCTTCCACGTCACGCGGACGGCCTGCGCCTTGATCGTGATGCCGCGCTCGCGCTCGAGATCCATCGAGTCGAGGAGCTGCTCGCGCATCTCGCGCTTCGAGACGGCGTTGGTCAGCTCGAGGATGCGATCCGCGAGCGTCGACTTGCCGTGGTCGATGTGCGCGATGATCGAGAAGTTGCGGATGTGACGCTGGTCCATCGGCTGAGCGGCGATGGTAGCCGCGGCTTCGCGAGCGGCCCGCGCGGCCGGGGATCGATTGTCACGAAGTCGGCACGAATCGGACATTTCGCCGCCGCCGCGGCGGCGGTAGGCTCGTCGCCTATTGGGGAGGGAGGTGGGTTCCCGTGTTCGCGGGGATCCGCGAACGCGGCCCGGCGGCGGTCGGTCAGCCGACGCGGGGAAAGCCGGGGGTCGACAGCACGCGGCCGTCGGCGAGGATCGTCAGTGCCTCGTAGCCGCCGTGCAGCCTCGCCGTCCAGCTCGGGCCGGCGGCGCCCATCGCGAACGCCGCAGTGGCATAGGCGTCGGCCGTCCCGAGATCCGGGCCCGTCACCGTCACCGACAGGACGTCGTCCGGAGCGCGGCCGGTGTGCGGATCGACGACGTGGTCGCCGCGGGCGTAGGTCCCCGACGTC
>JAFAHG010000068.1 GCA_019237315.1 Actinomycetota bacterium | reverse complement strand
CGGCTCGGCGGCTGCGAGACCGGGGACGCGAAGGCCACGACCGCCGGCGAGCTACCCGCGCGGTACGTGATCCACACGGTCGGGCCGGTGTGGCGCGGCGGCAACGACGGTGAGGACGGACTGCTCGCCTCGTGCCACCGCCGCTCGCTCGAAGTGGCGGTCGAACTCGGCTGTGCGACGGTCGCGTTCCCCGCGATCTCCACCGGGGTCTACGGCTTTCCGGTTGATCGCG
Organism: Actinomycetota bacterium; assembly: GCA_019237315.1. Lineage (GTDB taxonomy): Bacteria > Actinomycetota > Thermoleophilia > Gaiellales > Gaiellaceae > PALSA-600. The sequence continues at coordinate 11,201 of JAFAHG010000068.1, read as the reverse complement.
CAGCCCCGATCGCGCTCCGCACCACGCACGAGATGCTCGCTCGGCTCACGCAGATCGAGCGCGTCACCTTCGTCCTGCACGGCGACGACGCGTACCGTGTCTTCGCCGATGCGCTCGCTGCTCTCTAGGGCCCTCCGCCTCCCGCACCGCGTCGCGGTTGCGTCCGACCTCGTCGCGCTCGCGCTCTTCGTGACCGTCGGGCTCGTCAACCACCACGGCGGCGTGTCCGCGACCGGCTACGCGCGCGACCTGCTGCCGATCGGCGCGTGCTGGCTCGTCGCGGGCGGGGCGTTCGACCTCTACAAGCACCCACGCCCCCGCGCGCTGCTCGGCACGTGGCTCGTCGCGGTGGTCGCCGGCATCGCGATCCGCCAGCTCGTCCTGTGGCGCCTCGACGGGAACGACGCCGTCTTCCTCGTCGTCGCGCTTTGCTTCTCGCTGCTCTTCGTGCTCGCGCTGCGCGCCGCTACAGCAGCCGTCGTCGTCCGCGCGCGGTGCGCTCGATGAACGTGCTGACCGCCCAGTTGACGAGCCAGACGATCACGACGACGCCCACGTACGTCCAGAACCCGTGCACGCTGAAGTTCGGCGCGATGGCCGCGGCGAGCGCGATCATCGCGACGTTGATGATGAGGTAGAAGAAGCCGAACGTCACGACGATCAGCGGCAGCGTCAGGATCGCGAGCAGCGGCTTCAGTACCGCGTTCGCAAAGCCCAGGACAGCCGCGCCGATGATGTACGCGGCGGCGCCGTGGATGTGCACGCCGGAGAACAACCCGCGCGCCACCCACAACGCGAGCGCGTTGACCGCGAGGGCGACGAGGAGGCGCGCGAGCACTATGCCTTTCTCGCCTTCGACGCCCCGAGCGACGTCGCGTCGAAGACCTCGGACGCCGGCGGCGCCGCGACCGAGACCGTCGTCCCCCAGTGCGTGAGCCGCATCGTCGTGAGGGTGGAGACGGATCGGCCGTTCGCGGTCCCGGTCTGCGTCAGCCGGATCTGGTGCACGAGCCCATCCTTGTCGCCGATCCACACGTCAACGGGGAACATCGGCGCCGCGCCGGAGGCGAGGAGGTTGCGCACGCTATCGCCCTCGCCCTGCAGCGTCAGGGCCTTCTTCAGGTCGACGACCGTGTGGTACTGCGTCACGGCCACCCCGCCGACGATGTCGGGCCCGACCTTCGTCGTCTTCCCGGCGGCGCGGAGCAGGTCGAGGGTCTGCGTCGGGTTCGACCCGGACTGGCCGAGCAGCCTGTTGATGTCGAGCCCCATCGACGACCCGGCCTCCTGCAGGTCGACGCGCACCCATGACTTGCCGCGCGGGAGCTGCCCCGCGAGGAACGGGATCTTCATGTAGATCACCGGGTCGCCGTTCTCGTGCCGGAAGATCTCTTCGACGCCGCGACCGCTGCCGGTCGGGACCGGCAGCACCTGCATCAGGTTCGACATGTCGATCGTCATCTCGCCGGAATTGCGGTCGAACGTGCCCGTGCCGGTCACGGCTCCGCTCGGGAGGCCGCCGACCGAGAACGCGACGGAGATGTCGACCTTCACGCCGCCTGCATGCGAGCTCTTCACAGCCGCGGCTGCGACCGGCGCGGCGGAACCTCCGCCCGACCCTCCGCACGCGGTCGCGGACACCGCACAGACGGCGAGGACGCCCAGGGCGAGAAGACGCATCACGCTTTCCGGATGATCGTGACGCCGTCGCGGATCGTCAACATGACCGAGACGACGCGCGGATCGGCACGGACGTGCTCGTTGAACGCGCGGATCGCATCGAGCGTCGCCGAGCGCTGGGTCGCGTCGAGCACGTCTCCGCTCCTGAGCGTGTTGTCGGCGACGATGATCCCGCGCTCCGAGAGCCGCGGCAACGCGGCCTCGTAGTAGTCGACGTAGCCCGTCTTGTCGGCGTCGACGAACACGAGGTCGAACGGCCCCGCGAGCCCGCGCAGCGTCTCGAGCGCCGGCCCGACCCGCAGCTCGATGCGGTCGGCGAACGGGCTCCCGTCGAACTGCCGCTGCGCGTACTCGCCCCGGGCCTCGTCGAGCTCGCACGTCACGATCCGCCCGCCCGGCGGGAGCGCGGCGGCCATCGCCAGCGCCGAGTAGCCCGTGAACGTCCCGAGCTCGAGAACCCGAGTCGCCTGCGAGAGGTGGACGAGCAGCTCGAGGAAGCGCCCTTCGACGACACCGACGAGCATCTCGGCCTCGTCCGACATCGCGCGCGTCGCCTCGGCGAGCTGCGTGAGGTACGCGGGCGGAGGCGTCGTGTGCGCCTCGGCGTACTCCTCGATCCCGGGAATCGTGACCGGCTTCACGGCGAGAACGTAGCCGCCGCCGAGATTTCCACGCACGATGCGGATGTTTCCGCGCACGCCCCCCTTGAACGGCGCGCGCAAGCGTCGTAGGTTGCCTCTTGCACCGAGCAGGGACGCGAGTAGGACGAAGCCGTCCCGGTGGGCAAGATGCCGAGCCTTTCGGGGTAGAGCGGACGGTTCGCTGGGGCGGTGGACGAAAGCGGCCCCGCTCGGTGCATTTCTTCATGCCTCCGCAACGCGCGGCTCGATAGGGTCCGCTTCGCCATCGAGCACGAAGCCGTCGACAACGAGCACACCCTCGGCCCCGTCCCGTCGCACGGGGCAGCCGAGGCGATTGCCGTCCTTCCTCGCCCGGCGCTCGGCGTTCCGAGCCTGCCGCGTGTGCGGCTCCGCGGCCGGATCGGGCGCGTCCCGCTCGCCATCCTCACGCTCTTCGCGTCCGCATCCGTGGTCACGTGGTCGGACGGGCTCTCGTGGACGCCCGACCGGATGCTGCTCATCTTCCTCGCGCCTGCGCTCGTGCTCCGCCGCGGACGGCGCTACCTGCGCGACTTCGTCCCGTTCGCAGTCCTGATCTTCCTGTACGCGGAATGCCGCGGCCTCGCGCACGTCATCTCACCGCATCCGTACTACCGGCCCCAGCTGTGGCTCGAGCGCCACCTGTTCGGGATCGTGCCGGCGCAATGGCTGCAGGAGCACTTCAGGCACGGCGCGAGGAAGTGGTACGACGAGGCGGCCGCGGGCCTCCTGCAGCTCCACTACATCGTGCCGCCGTTCTTCGCGTTCCTCCTCTGGATGAAGCGGCGCGCGCTCTTCTTCCGCTTTGCGTCGAGCCTCGCGCTGCTGTCGTTCGCCTCGTCGGTGATCTTCGCGGTCTTTCCCGCAGCGCCGCCATGGGCGGCGGCGCAGGCCGGGCTGCTCCAGCACGTCGTGAAGCTGCCGGACCTCTCCGCCGACGTCTCGTCGGCCGGGCTCAGCCACCACTCGTTCTCGCTTGCCGGAGTCGTCGTCGGCAACCCGTATGCCGCGATTCCGTCGCTGCACGCGGCGTACGCGTTCCTCGTCTTCCTCGTCGCCGCGTCGCTCCTGGTGCGTTGGAGACATCCGCTGCGCTGGCCGGTCATCGCACTCTGCTCGCTCTATCCGCTCCTCGAAGGCTTGGCAGTCGTCTACACGGGGAACCACTACGTCGTCGACATCGTGTTCGGATTCGCCTTCGCCGCTGCTTCACTTGCCGTGACGAACCGCCTCTGGAGGCGGTTCTCGCTGCCTGCCTGACGGACGCGCGTGTTCGCGCTCGGCCTTGGCGCCGCCCTCGTGTCGTCGGCGATGTTCTACGTGGGCATCGTGCTCCAGGCCGTCGAGGCGAAGCGCGCGCCGAAGTCGCAGTCGCTCCGTCTCTCGCTGATCGGCAGCCTGCTGCGCCGCCCGCGCTGGGTGCTCGGTCTCGTCCTCGGGCTCGTCGGGATCGCACCGCAGGTCGTCGCCCTCGCGTACGCGCCCTTCGTCGTCGTGCAGCCGGCGCTCGCGGTCGGACTCCTGCTCGTGCTCGTTCTCGGCGCGCGCATGCTCGACGAATCCGTGGGGCCGCTCGAGCTCGCCGGTGTCGTCGCGATCATCGGCGGGATCGCGCTCGTCGCCTGGGGCGCCCCTTCACACACCGAGCAACACCGCGGCGGGATTGCGGTGATCGCGGTCGTCGCGGCGCTCGGGGTCGGTGCCGTCGTGCCGTTCGCGGTGCGGGGGTCGCGACTCGACACCGCAATGGCCGTGACGATCGCGTCGGGCTTCGGGTTCGCCGCGGGCAACATCGCCACGAAGCTGTTCGGCGACGATGTCGGCTCCGGGCACTACTGGAGTGCGGGTGCGTGGGCGGTCTCCGGTCTCGCGATGGGCGTCGTCGCGACGATCACGAACATGACCGCGTTCCAGCGGCTGCCGTCGACGATCGTCGTCCCGGTCCTGACAGGCGTCCAGACGTTCCTGCCGATCGTGCTCGAGCCCTTCTTCCTGCGCGAGCACTGGGGCTCGGCCGTCGCGGACGGCATTCCGATCGGGGCGGGCCTCGCGCTCGCGCTCGTCGGGACCGTGGTTCTGACGAGAACGCGCGCCGTGAGCGACGTCGTCGCGGCGGCTAGCCGTTAGCGAGCCCGATCCCGCCGACCGCGAACAGGGCCGCGGAGATGAGGAAGAGGAGCGCCGGCAGGACGACCGGGGCGCGCCGCACGAGCGAGGCGCGCAGGGCCTCGAGGCGTGCACGTCCGCGTACCCCCGCACGCGCGCGCAGGAGCGCGATGCCCACGAGGGGGACGACGAACGCCACGTTGAACAGCGCGAGCAGAAGGACCTGCGTCAGCGCGCCGCGACCGGACGCCACGATCGCCGCGATCGCGGCGAAGTACGGAAGGGCGGTCGGCAGCTCGAACACCATGATCGTCGCACCGAGCAGGAACGACGACCGGTCCACGCGTTCCACCTCCTGGCCGAGCCGCGCCGCGATCCGGGAGCGCGTCAGCAACACCGCACATGCGAAGACGAACGTCAGCCCGCCGAGGGCGAGCTCGATGAGGTGCTTGAGGTGCGCACCCGGTTGCGGGATCGCGCTTCCGGGCCCGAGCGTCAGCACGACGCCGCCCGCGAAGTACACGACGAAGACGCCGGCCGTGAACGCCACGACGCTCCGGACGGCGTCGCGCCCGAGCGCCAGGTAGAGCGCCGGCGCGACCGTCGACGGGTTGACCGAGTCGGCGATGCCGATCGAGAGGACGAGGAGAGCGAGCGCGAGCACGGGACGCAATAATCGCGGCATGGCCGACCTCGAGGCCGTCGCCCGCGCGCTCGTCGCTCCCGGAAAGGGCATCCTCGCCGCCGACGAGAGCGGGGGCACGATCGAGAAGCGTTTCGACGCGATCGGCGTGGAGTCGACCGAGGACACCCGGCGCGCCTATCGCGAGCTCCTGTTCACGACCGAGGGAGCCGCCGAGCACATCAGCGGCGTGATCCTGTTCGACGAGACGATCAGGCAGCGCTCGAGCGAGGGGACGCCGTTCCCGGAGGTGCTCGAGCGCCAGGGGATCATCCCCGGCATCAAGGTCGACCGGGGCGCGAAAGCCCTCGCGCTCGCGCCGGGCGAGAAGGTGACCGAGGGACTCGACGGGCTGCGCGAGCGGTTCGCCGAGTACGTCGAGCTCGGCGCGAAGTTCGCGAAGTGGCGCGCCGTGATCCCGATCGGCGACGGCATTCCATCCGAGTACTGCCTGTGGGTGAGCGCGCACGCGCTCGCGCGCTACGCAGCGCTCGCGCAGGAGGCGGGGCTCGTTCCGATCGTCGAGCCGGAGGTGCTGATGGACGGCGACCACTCGATCGAGCGCGCCTACCACGTCACCGCGCGGATGCAGCACGCGGTGTTCACGGAGCTGCATGACCAGCGCGTGGCGCTCGAGGGGATGCTCCTGAAGCCGAACATGGTGCTGTCGGGCTACGAGGCGCGCGAGCGCGCGGGTGTCGAGGAGGTCGCGCGCGCGACGGTGAAGTGCCTGCGGCACAACGTCCCCGCGGCGGTGCCGGGCATCGTGTTCCTCTCCGGCGGACAGAGCGACGAGGACGCGACGGCGCACCTGAAGGCGATGAACGCGCTCGGGCCGCAGCCGTGGGAGCTCTCGTTCTCGTACGGCCGTGCGCTGCAGGCGCCGGCGCAGAAGGCATGGCAGGGCGATCCCGCGAACGTCCCCGCCGCGCAGGCGGCGTACCTGAAGCGCGCGCGGCTGAACGGCGCTGCGCGCTCCGCGGGTTACCGCGCCGTCGACGAGACGCGCTAGTCTGGGCGATGAGTTTCGGGCGGGAGTTCCGTCCTAGAGACGACCCGCCGAAAAGGAGCCCTTCATGTCCGACCTGAGCAGCCGCAGCCGCTGGATCGCCCTGTACGTGCTCTGCCTGGGCACGTTGATGATCGTGCTCGACGTGACGATCGTGAACGTCGCGCTGCCGTCGATCAAGAAGGACCTCGGGTTCACCCAGAGCTCGCTCGCCTGGGTCGTGAACGCGTACCTGCTCACCTTCGGCGGCTGCCTGCTGCTCGGCGGCCGTCTCGGTGACCTTTTCGGGCACCGGCGCCTGTTCGTCGCGGGGCTCGCACTCTTCACGACCGCGTCGCTCGTCTGCGGTCTCTCGACCTCGCAGGGGATGCTGATCGCCGCGCGCGCTGTGCAGGGCATCGGCGGAGCCGTCGTCTCGGCGGTCTCCTTCGGGCTGATCATGACGCTCTTCACCGAGCCCGCCGACCGCGCGAAGGCGATGGGCATCGGCGGGTTCGTCGCGTCCGCGGGCGGCTCGATCGGCGTCCTCCTCGGCGGCGTCCTCACGGGGACGCTGAACTGGCACTGGATCTTCCTCGTGAACGTGCCGATCGGCGCGCTCGTGCTCTTCCTGACGCTGCGGCTCGTGCCGGCGTCGCCGGGGCATGCGCGGAACGGCCGCATCGACTTCGCCGGCTCGGCGCTCGTCACCGGAGCGCTGATGGTCGCGGTGTACGCGATCGTCAACGGAAACAGCGCGGGGTGGACGTCCGCGCGCACGCTCGGCCTCCTCGCGGCGGCGGCCGTGCTGCTCGGCGTGTTCGTCGCGCGCGAAGCGACGTTCGCGGAGCCGATCATGCCGCTGCGTCTCTTCGCGCACCGCAACCTGTCCGTGGCGAACGTCGCGGGCGTGCTCTGGGCCGGGGCGATGTTCGCGTGGTTCTTCCTGTCGTCGCAGTACCTGCAGTTCGTGCTCGGCTACTCGGCACTACAGGTCGGTCTCGCGTTCCTGCCGGCGAACCTCATCATGGGCGCGCTCTCCGTCGGCGTCTCGGCGAAGCTCGTCATGCGCTACGGCTATCGCCGCCCCCTGGCCGGCGGACTCACACTCGCGGCTGCGGGGCTGTTCCTCTTCACGCGGGCGCCCGTGCACGGTCACTTCCTGACCGACGTGCTGCCGGCGATGGTTCTGCTCGGCTTCGGTGCCGGAATCGCGTTCAACCCGCTGCTCCTCGCGGCGATGGGCGACGTCGCGCCGCAGGAAGCGGGCCTCGCGTCGGGTCTCGTGAACACCTCGACGATGATGGGCGGTGCCCTCGGCCTCGCGGTGCTCGCGAGCATCGCGGCGTCCCGTACCTCGTCGCTCTCGCGGGCCGGTCACAGCACGGTCGCGTCGCTGAACGGCGGGTACCACGCCGCGTTCCTCGGCGGAGTCGTGTGCGCGCTGCTCGCAGCCGTGCTCGGCGGTCTGCTCCTACACGAGTCGAGTCAGCCGGCGCACATGCACGCGCCGGAAGGCGCCCCCGCGGCAGCGCTCGACTAGCTGCGGCTTTTCCGCAGAAGCGCTCCGCGGCGCCGCTGATGGCGCGGCGGGCGGTTGCCCGGAAACTGGCTCCATCGACAAGGACTTGAAAGGAGCCGGGACCATGCGCAAGGCATTCGAAATCGGAGGGCTCGTCGCGGCGGTGGTGCTGATTGCGTTCGGCGTCGCCGCTGTCGCAATGGGCTTCAACGGACGGAGCACCGTCGGCACGAACCTGAAGAACGAGTACATCGTCGGTACGCCCGACATGACGCCGTCGGCGATCAAGGCCGAGGCGCAGAAGGCCGGGATCACATCGGCCGTCAAGCTGTGGCCGTCGACGAGCGTCGCCGGCGTGACGATCGACAACGGCGCGAAGGCACGTGCGTTCGCCGAGTACATGCACATCCATGCACTCGAGGCCACGCACGGCTTCACGTATTCGCAGATGGGCATCTACACGGCGAAGCCGGGCACCCCCAAGGCCCAGCTGATGCCGGGCGGCGGGACCGACAACGCCGCGTATGCACTGGTCGACCCGCAGACGCAGCAGCCGGTCCAGAACGGTGCGCGCAACGTCTGGGTCACCGAGACCGCGCTCTCGAGCGCGCTCGACATGAGCTACATGGCGGACCAGCTCTCGCTCTTCGGCATCGTCGTCGGAGTCGCGCTGCTGCTCTCCGGCTTCGGGTTCGGCATCCTCGCCGTCGGCGGGGCCCTGCGGAACCCGACCACCTCGCTCACCTTCGTGACGAAGTGGTTCGGCGGAACTCCCACGGTGCGCACGGCGTAAAGCCCGGCTCCGATCCGTGGGTGAAAGGGCCGCCGCAAGGCGGCCCTTTTTCGCGTTTACGACGCGCGATGCGCGGTGAGACGCAGAACGTGACGGAGTCGGAGGCAGATGTCCCGGAGCCCGAGGGCGGCTCGCTGAGCACACAGCAGGAGCTCGACGTGACGCCCGAGGTCGCCGCCGAGGTCGACAAGGCCCGTGGCGAGCCTCGGCGGCGGGGACTCCTCGGCTTCCTGAGCTGGATCCGCACGAGCGACTGACGCGCAGAATGGCGGTGTGATCCGCCGCGTGGAATCCGAGGACTGGGAACGGTTGCGGGACGTTCGCCTGCGCGCGCTCGCAGCCGATCCCGACGCGTTCACCGAGACGCTCGAGGACGCGCGCACGTTTTCCGAGGAGCGCTGGCGCGAGCGCGCGCGGGGGAGCGAGCGCAACGTCACGTACGTGTTCGAGCGCGAGGGCGTCTTCGACGCGATGGTCACGTCGTTGGCCGGCGACGACCCCGACACGGTGTACCTCGTCGGGATGTGGGTCGCGCCGACCATGCGCGGAACCGGAGTCGCGCATGAGCTCGTGAAGTGCGTCTTCGAATGGGCCCGCGAGCACGGCCGTGAGCGCGTCGTGCTCTCGGTCGAGGGCGGGAACGCACGAGCCGCGCGGTTCTACGAGAAGTGCGGCTTCGTGCGGCTGGAGGAGCCGCCGCCGCTGCCCTACGAGCCGCGGCCGGGCAACCGCTTCTACGCCTACCCGCTTCGCTGAGCGGGACGTCGGCGGTTCGCGAGGGGCACCGGCGGTGTCCGACTCCGCCTATCGGATGGCCCCTGCTGTCAAGTGTCCTTCGTGTCGAAAGGGTGACAATCGATCCACAGGCCGCGCTCGGTAGGACGGGTTCGGGAATGATCTCCGCGCGGTGAGCGAAACCACGTGTCACATGTCGATCTCGCTCGACGGCTTCGTCGCCGGGCCCGACCAGAGCCGCGAGGACCCGCTGGGGAAGGGCGGCAGGGAGCTGCACCTCTGGCATCTCGGAGACCCGCGCGCCAACGAGGCCGACGCTACGGCGACCGGCTGGCTCATGCGACCGCGCGGCGCGTACGTCATGGGGCGCAACATGTTCGGGCCGATCCGCGGCGAGTGGGACGAGGACTGGCGCGGGTGGTGGGGACCGGAGCCGCCCTACCACGCTCCGGTCTTCGTGCTCACCCACTACGCGCGCGACCCGATCGAGATGGAAGGCGGGACGACCTTCTACTTCGTCACCGACGGGTTCGACGCCGCGTATGCGCGCGCGCGAGAGACCGCCGGCGACGGCGGCGTCGATATCGCCGGGGGAGCGTCGACCGTGCGGCAGGCGCTCATCGCCGGTGTCGTCGACGAGCTCACGCTCGACATCGCGCCGGTTCTGCTCGGCTCGGGTGAGCGGATCTTCGACGGCGTCGAGTCGTTCGGCATGGAGCCGGTCGAGGTGCTGCACTCGCCGCTCGCCACGCACATCCGGTACCGCCGCGCAGGCTAGGCCTGCTGCGCCTTCAGTGCTGCGTCGATCGCGCGCGTGATCGTGGCGGTGTCCGTCGGCGACCTCAGGTGGACGACGCTGCCGTGTGTGCCGCTCTTCCCGACGAAGAGCGTCGGCGTGCTGCGGACACCATCGGTGCGGGCGAGGCGGTCGACGGACGCAGCCTGCGCATGCACCGATGCGGAGCTCTGCGCCGCGAGCAGCTGCGGGACGCGCAGACCCGGCACGCTCGCCGCGGCGGAGACGACCATCTGCGAGCTCAACCAGCCGGTGTTCTCCGTCCCCTGGTTGTCGTAGAGGACCTGCGCGAGGTCGAAGGCCTTGTTCTGCTGCCCGGCGGCGAGCACCGCGGACTGGCCACGGAACGAGTCGGGGCCGACGAACGCCCAGACGCGCAACACGACCTGCACCTTGCCGGTGCGCACGTAGCGCGTCACCACCTGCGGCAGCACCTGGGTGTCGAACGCCTGGCAGTACGGGCACTGCAGGTCGACGTACTCGGTGAGGGTGACGGGCGCCGACGGCGAGCCGAGCCGCGTGCCGCTCTGCGGGATCCCGGCGAGCAACGCATGCACCTCGTCGGCGCCGGGAAGTGCGGTCGCGAGCGAGCCGACCGCAGGAACGTTCGCCGCCGGCTTCTTCGAGCTGCCCGTGAGGGCGATCCCGAGCGCCACGGCGAACGCGGCGACAACGACGACGACCGCGGCACCGACGAGCACGCGCGGCGACGCACGCCGCTCACGCACCGGTGCGGCCGGCGTGTGCCGGCGCGCGCGGCTTGCGCGGCCGCTAGGCACGTCGCTCCGAGGCGGCCGCCGCCAACAGGCCGAGCAGCAGCACGAACGCCGTCAGCGCGAGCGTCGGGATCGTCATGTAGCCGAACTCGTTGATCCACTTCACGCCGCAGCCGCCCGGCGCCGACGCGAGGCACGACGTGCTCTGTCCCATGACGCCGTTCTCGACGAGCAAGTGGTAGACGGCGACAACCGCACCGGCGAGCGGCAACGGGAGCAGATACCGCGCCACGCGGTGGTCGCCGGCGAGCGCCGCGAGCAGCGTCACGATCGAGAGCGGGTACATGCACACCCGCTGGAACCAGCAGAGCTCGCACGGCGGAAAGCCGACGATCTCCGAGAAGAAGAGGCTGCCGCCGGTCGCGATCGACGCGACGAGGAATGCGGCCCAGAGCTCATAGCCCCACAGGATTCGGCGAACGATGCGCAGCGGTGCCCGCAGGCCCGCGGCCGCCGCCGCTCCC
>JAFAHG010000010.1 GCA_019237315.1 Actinomycetota bacterium | reverse complement strand
CAATGCGACGTTGGACCTGTTCTTTCGGTTCTTTCGGGTAGCCATGACGGACTCTCTTTCTTTCGTTTGGCTTCTTGTGGGTTCGTTCGAGGGCCTCGTTGCCCTCAAACACAGTTAGTGTTGAGAACGCGTTTTTTACGGAGCCTCGGTCGATTTTGTCGAAGTGCGCGTCGTTGTTCGGGAAGGCGCCGTTCACGACTTTCGCGCCTCCGTTCAGGACAAAGTCCGGAACGGAGTGGAGGCGGTCCGGAACGTTCTGGACAAAGTCCTGAACGGAGCGGAGGGCGGTCCGGAACGTTCGGGAGAAAGGTAAGCCGTCCGCGATCGGCGTTCCGATCAGGCTTGCACCAGGGCTGAGGGCTGACGCCGCGCCGCCGGCGTGCTTGGCTGCGCGGCGATGTTGCCGATCGAAGGGACGCTGCTCGAGAAGCTCCGCAAGATCGAGGCGCTCCACGCCGGGACGAAGTTCGCCGGCGAGCGCGAGGCGGCGCGGCTCGCGGCCGAGCGAATCCGCGAGCGCATCGCGGAGCTTCGCGGTCGCGAGACGGACGTCGAGCTGCTCTATCGATTGCCTGATCCCTGGAAGCGCAAGCTCTTCGTCGCGCTCTGCCGTCGCTACGGGCTCAAGCCGTTCCGCGAAGCCGGTCGCCGCACGAGCACGATCCAGGTTCGCGCGCCCAAGACGTTCCACGACAAGACGCTGTGGCCCGAGTTCTGCGCGCTCGCCGAGGAGCTCGACGCGCACCTTCGCGAGCTGACCGAGCGCGTGATCCGCGAGGCCATCGACGACGACGTGAGCGAGGCGCCGGACGCGCCGCCGAAGGCGCTGCCCGCCGCGAGCCACTCCTCGTCAGGGGGCGAGGACGGCGCGGGCTGACGGCTCCGTCGGCGCGAGCGCGTCGCGATCACCGACGAAGAGCTCGGGCCGTAGCGCGAGGACGCGATCGGGCAAGAGCTCACGGAGCCGACTCTGCGGCCATCCGTTGACCACGAGGTTCGCGACGACGTGCAGATACGCGCGCGGGTTGAGGTCGTGCGCGATCGCGCTGGCGATGATCGACAAGATGCGCGCGGTGCGCTCGCCGCCAACGTCGAGCCACGTGAAGAGCCAGTTCTTTCTCCCGAGGACCAGCCGACGCAACTCGCGCTCACGTCGATTGTTGGTCGCCTCGACGGCACCGTCGTCGACGAAGAGGACGAGCCGCTTCCACTGCCGATGCAGGTACCCGAGCCCGCGGCCGAGCGGTGTCTTGGGCGGCGTGATGGCGCGCGTGTCGTCGAGCCACGCGCGGAGCGCGTCGAGGATCGGGCGCGTGTGCTCTTGCCTTCGCGCGCGCCTCGCGTCCGCGGTGTCGCCGGCGACGGCGGCGGCGCGCTCCACGGCGAAGATGCGCGCGATGATCTTCAGCCCCTCGAGCGCGACGCGATCGCCCGTGCGCGCCGCCTCGACGAGCGCGCGCCTCCCGTGACTCCAGCAGCCCGGCCGCGTCCCGCCCGCGCGCTCGAGGAACGTCGTGACGCTGGTGCCGTCGCACTGCACGGCGCGCGCGAGGTCCTCGCCGAGGAAGCGCTTGACGCTCTCGGAGTCGCCGCGCGGCGAGTAGAAGAAGGTGACCCAGCGCGCGTTCGTCCAGCACCACATCGTGCCGGCGCGGATGCCGGCGGGCGCCTCGGGATCGAGGATCGGGATCTGCGTCGCGTCGGTGCCGAGCAGCCCCGGCGCGCGCGTCTGCGCCTCGATCGCCTTGGCGATCGGCTCGAGGAGATCGATCGCGCACACGACTCCGTGACCGAGCGTCTGCGGCGCGATCGCGACGCCGGCGCGGGCCAAGCGCGTGCACTGCCGCTCGATGGGCGTGTGCTCGATGTACTTGTCCGAGAGCGCCTCGACGAGGAGCGTGTCGCCGAGCTTTCCCTTCTCGACGATCGCGGGCGGCGGCGCCGCGCGCACGATCGTGTCGTCGTTCGGGCACGCGAGGGTCTCGTCCTCGCGCACGACGACGACGATCTTCGCCGGGATGACGTCGAGCCGCTCGCAGCACGCGGAGAAGCCCACCGTCTTCATCTGTGCGCCGCACTTGGGGCAGACGCGCTCCTTCTCCGGCACCTTGTTCTTGAACGGGACGCGCTCGAGGTGCGCGGGCAGCGCGGCGCGGCCGGGATGATTCGTCCGATCGTCGGACTTCGCGCCGCGCTTCTTGCGGACGAGCGGCGCGCCGATGAGCGGCAACGCGAGCTGGCGTTCGAGGCGCTCGAGCGTCTCCGAGCGCGGCCGCTTCCTCTTCGCGTGGGCGAGCTTCGCCAGGAGCTCCGTGTTGACGTCGCGCATGCGCGCGATGAGCGCGAGGATCGCCACGACGATCTCGACGAAGACGCGCGCGGCGAGCTTCGCCTCGAGCCACGCGCGCACCTTCTCGAGGTCCGGCGCGAGCGGCGACGTGATCGACGGCGTGCGCATCGTCTCGCGACGTCTGACGGACGACGCGCGGATGGATTCAATCAACCGCTCGCGCGCGTGAGCGCATCCCTCGTCCCGCTCGCCGCCGGTTCCCAGCGCGGACGGCGGCGCGCGCCACGCAAGTCGAGCCCCTCGATGATGAGCCCGAGCTCCGCTGCCTCGATCGCGCTCACCGACATGCGCCCGTCCTTCGAGAACGAAGGTCGAAATCGACCGCGCTCCAGGCGCTTCATCCACATCGCGAAGCCGTTGCGATCCCAGTAGACGATCCGCACGCGGTCGCAGCGCTTCGAGAAGAAGACGAAGAGGTGACCGGTGAGCGGGTCGTGGCCGAAGACGTCGCGCACGATCACCATCAGGCTGTCGATCCCTTTGCGCCCGTCCACGGGCTGCGTCGCGACCAGGAGCCGGACGCTCGGCGGGAGGCTCAGCACGGCGCGCGCGACTCGAGCGCGTCCACGATCCGGCGCAGCGCCGCGGCGTCGACCGATTCGGAGACCCGCACCACCACGCCCGAGGGCAGCACGACCTCGACGCGCTCGGCGAGGCGCGGCGCGATCTCGACGAACGTCGCGGGCTCGCGCGAGGAGCCGAGCTTACGCTGCCACGCGCGAAGTCGCTGCGGATCGAGGCCCTCGCGACGGCAGAACGCGCTCTGCGAGAGACCGGACGACGCGAACGCCGTCAGCGCGGCGCGCGCCTCGGGCGCGGTCCATCGCGGCGAGGTCCGGTACGAGACGGGCGGCGTCAGTTTCGGCATCGCCCATCCGTGCCACCGAGCAGAGATCGTCGTCGATCAGATTCGGGACGCCGTTCCCCGAGGGCTTACGGAGAAGCTCACCAAGGAGCGCGATGAGTACCGCAAGGCCTACGAGCTCGCGCAGCTCGAGCTCGAGCGCCTTCGCCGAGGTCTCTTCGGTCGCAAAGCCGAGCGCGTGGACCCCGCGCAGGTCGCGCTCGCGTTCGCGGAGTACGA
>JAFAHG010000241.1 GCA_019237315.1 Actinomycetota bacterium | reverse complement strand
GCGCTGGCCGACCTCGCCATCCTCACGACGGACAACCCGCGCTCCGAAGCGCCCGACGCGATCGCCGCCGAGGTCGCAGCCGGTGCGCCCGGCACGTTCGAGGTCGAGCTCGACCGCCGCACCGCGATCGAGCGTGCCCTTGCGAACGCGGTGGAGGGCGACGTCGTGCTCATCGCCGGGCGGGGAGCGGAGACGCACCAGGAGCTCGCGGACGGAAAGATCCCCTTCGACGACCGGGACGTGGCGCGCGAGATCCTGCGTCGTGTGACGGCGTGATCCCGCTCGAGCTGTCATTCCTGGAGCCGCTCGGCAGGCTGACGGCGCGGCCGTGGGCCGACGAGGTGACCGGCGTCGAGATCGACTCCCGGCGGATCGAGGAGGGCGATCTGTTCGTCGCCGTCGGCGGCGGCTCGGACTTCTCCGCGCACGCGCTCGCACGCGGGGCGTCCGCCGTCCTCGTGCCCGAGGACGCGCACACCGCACTGGCCGCGATCGGCGGCGAGGTCCGGAACCGCTCACGTGCCCGGGTCGTCGGCATCACGGGTTCGACGGGCAAGACGACGACGAAAGACATCCTCGCAACGCTCTGCGCGCCGCATTTGCGCACCGTTGCGAACGAAGGGAACTACAACAACGAGCTCGGTGTTCCGCTCACCCTCTGCCGGCTCGAGGCCGATACCGAGCTCTGCATCGCGGAGATGGCGATGCGGGGGCTCGGACAGATTGCCTGGCTCGCGTCGTTCGCACGTCCCGACATCGCCGTGATAACGAATATCGGCCCCGTGCACCTCGAGCTCGTGGCGACGATCGAGAACGTCGTGCGCGCGAAGGCCGAGCTCGTCGACGCGCTGCCGCCCGGCGGTGTTGCGGTCGTCCCGGACGAGCCGTTGCTCGAGCCGTACCTGCAGCGGACCGACATCGAGATCCGCCGCGTGCCGCCCGTCCCGGAACCGTTCCCGTTTCCGACGAGCTTCACCGCGCGTCACCAGTTGCAGAACGCGATGACCGCGCTCGAGGTGTGCGCTGTCCTCGGCGTTCCTGCTCCTCCGCGCCTCGACGTCGCGTTCTCGCCGCTCCGAGAGGAGGAGCTCGAGCTCGCCGGCGGCGTGCTTCTGCTGAACGACTGCTACAACGCGAACCCGCTGTCGATGCGCGCGGCGCTCGAGCACCTCGTCGCGCGTGCCGGCGGCCGCCGCACCGTGGCCGTGCTGGGCGAGATGGCCGAGCTGGGCCCGGACGCGCCTGCGTATCACGCCGAGGTCGGTCGCGCCGCCGCGGAGGCCGGCGTCGGCGAAGTGGTCGCCGTCGGCGATCTCGCCCGCGGCTATCTGGCGAACGGAGGCCGGTGGTATGCGACCGCCGACGAGGCCGCGGAGGGATTGCGGTCGCTGCTCGAGCCTGGCGACGTCGTGCTCGTGAAGGGGTCGCGCGCGGCGGGACTCGAGACGATCGCGGCGAAACTCTCCGGCTGATGGCACGCGTCCTCGTCGCCGCGCTCGTCGCGATGATCATCTCGATCCTCGCGGGGCCGCGGTTCATCGACTTCCTTCGCCGACACGAGTTCGGCCAGCAGATCCGCGAGGAGGGGCCGGAGCACCACTCGGTCAAGCAGGGCACGCCGACGATGGGCGGACTGCTGATCGTGCTGGCCGCGTCGATCGCATTCCTCGCGACGAGCGACTACACACTCCCGGCGCTCTCGATCTTCGGAACCGCGCTCGCCTGCGGCGGAATCGGCTTCCTCGACGACTGGATCAAGCTACGCCACCAGCGGTCGCTCGGTCTCAGCGGCCGATGGAAGATGCTCCTGCTCGTCGGCATAACCGTCGCAGTCGGCTTCGCCGCTCACCACCAGCAGCTGCCGCACACGGTGTTCGTTCCGATCGTGAACACGTCGCTCTCGCTCGGGCCGGCCTGGTACGTACTCGTGTTCTTCGTGATCGCCGGCGCGGTGAACGGTGTCAACCTCACGGACGGTCTCGACGGCCTCGCGGCGGGGACCTCGATCATCGCCCTCTTCGCGCTGACGGCCATGGCGGTGACGATCTACATCCGCTCCGGCGTGAGCGGCCATCGCATCGAGAACCGACTCGATGCCGCATACATCGGCGCCGCGCTGATCGGCGCGGCGATCGGATTCCTCTGGTTCAACGCGTTCCCGGCCGAGGTCTTCATGGGGGACACCGGTGCGATGGCGCTCGGAGGCGCAATCGGCGCGATGGCGATCTTCCTCAAGGTCGTGCTGCTGCTCGTGCTCGTCGGCGGCATCTTCGCGCTCGAGGCGCTCTCGGTCATGCTGCAGGTGATCTCGTTCAAGTACTGGGGACGGCGCGTGTTCCTGATGGCGCCGATCCACCATCACTTCGAGATGAAGGCGTGGTCGGAGACGAAGATCATGGTGCGCTTCTGGATCGTCACCGGGATCCTGTGCGCGGCCGCCTTCGCGCTGTTCTACAAGTACTACCCCCAGATCCGTCCGCAGAGGTGAGGGCGCTCGTGTACGGGCTCGCCCGCTCGGGTCAGACGGCGGCGCGCCGGCTCGAGGAGCGTGGCCACGACGTCGTCCGCGTCGACCGGTCGCTCGGGAACGAGCTCGACCTCGCGCTGCTCGATGGTGCGGACGTCCTCGTGAAGAGCCCCGGGGTCCCCTCGGAGCGGCCGCTCGTCACGCTCGCGCGTGAGCGCGGGGTTCCCGTCTGGTCGGAGGTCGAGCTCGGCTATCGCCTGCTGCCGGAGGGAACTCGCATCGTCGGCGTCACGGGCACGAACGGGAAGACGACGACGGTCGAGCTGCTCGGTGCGATCTTCCGCGCGGCCGGACGTGACGTCGCGGTTGCGGGAAACGTCGGGACGCCGCTCACGTCGGTCCGGGGTGCGGAGTGGGTGGTGTGCGAGCTCTCGTCGTTCCAGCTCGAGGACGTCGAGACGTTCACGTGCGACGTCGCCGTGCTGCTGAACCTCGAGCCCGATCACCTCGACCGCCACGGAACGTTCGAGGCGTACCGCGACGCGAAGCTGCGCATCTTCGAGCGCGCGCGGGTCCGCGTCGTTCCGCGCGGGTTCGGCGTCGACGGGATCGAGTTCTCGGCGGACGATGCCCTGCCCGCCGAACCGCTCCTCCGCGGCGCGCACAACCGGGAGAACGCCGCGGCTGCGACGGCCGCCGCGCGATCGGCCGGAGTCGGCGATGCCGCGATCGCGGAGGCGCTGCGGTCTTTTCCGGGCGTGGCGCACCGTCTCGAGCTCGTGGGCGAGGTCGGCGGCGTACGGTTCGTCAACGACTCGAAAGCGACGAATGTCGCCGCGGCCCGCCGTGCGCTCGCCGCGTACGCGGACGAGCGCGTGCATCTCATCCTCGGCGGGCGGGCAAAGGGCGAGGACTTCGCGACGCTTGCCGCGGCGATCGGCCCGAACGTCGTGTCGGTGCATCTGATCGGAGAGGCGGCGGCCGATCTCGCGCGCGTGCTGCCGGATGCCGAGCGCGACGAGACGCTGGGGCGCGCGGTCGAGCGCGCGTTCGCCGCCGCTGTGCCCGGCGACGTCGTGCTGCTGAGCCCGGCGTGCGCGAGCTACGACCAGTTCGAGAACTTCGAGCAGCGCGGCGCCGAGTTCCGACGGCTCGTCCACGGGCTCTCTGGCGGGACGTGAGGGCCCTGTGCGGCGATCGGCACGATCTTTTCGCATTCCTGTGACAGACACGTCACACCTCCGCCGGTAGCGTTCAGGCCGGTTGCGGGTGGACCCCCCTGGGTGGGTGGGGTGCGGACCCTTGCGCGCGCGAGTACCTCGTACGCGGGCCAGGATTTCCGGCGGTCGGCGCGAATCCGATCTGGATGAAGCGCGGGGAGCTGGAAGCGCGCGTGCTCGTTCTCGTCACCTTCGCGCTCGTCGCGTTCGGGCTCGTGATGGTGTACTCGGCGACCTCCGCCTCCGCCGAGGTCGGCGGACAGAACCCGAACTACTACCTCGAGCGGCAGGGGCTCTACGCGGTGCTCGGGATCGTGCTCATGGTGATCGCCCAGCGCGCGAACTACCGTCGCCTGCGCGCGGCTGCGCCCAGCCTCGTGCTCGTGTCGCTCGTGCTGCTCGCGGCTGTGCTCGTCATCGGCCCGGCGGTCAACGGCGCGCGCCGCTGGATCTCGATCGGGCCGGCGGTCTTCCAGCCCTCGGAGCTCGCGAAGCTCGCGTTCGCGGTGTGGGCGGCGACCTACCTCGCCCGCCATCCGGCGCCGCGGACGCTGAAGCAGCTCGCCCGTCCGATCGGCGCGCTCGCCGGTGCATTCGCGTTGCTCCTCCTCCTCGAGCCGGACATGGGAACCGCGATCGCGCTCATCCTGATGCTGGCCGGCATGCTGCTCGTCGCCGGAACGCCGCTTCCGACGCTCGCGGCGGGGTACGGAATCGCGACCGCGCTCGGCCTCGCGGCGATCTGGGTGGAGCCGTACCGACGCGCGCGCTTCTTCGCGTTCCTGCATCCGTCGCAGGACCCCCAGGGGGTCAGCTACCAGCTGATGCAGGCGCTGATCGGCATGGGCTCGGGCGGAATCTTCGGCGTCGGCCTCGGCCAGGGCGTGCAGAAGATCTTCTACCTGCCCGAGGCGCATACGGACATGATGCTCGCGAACATCGGCGAGGAGCTCGGCCTCGTCGGCGTCGGGGCGGTCGTCGCCGCCTATGCGGTCTTCGCTTGGGCGGGGCTGAAGATCGCCGCCGCGTGCCGCGATCCGTTCGGGAAGCTCCTCGCCTCGGGGCTGACGGTGCTCGTCTGCGGCCAGGCCGCGGTGAACATCGCGGCCGTGATGGGTATCGCTCCGCTGACCGGAATCCCGCTGCC
>JAFAHG010000206.1 GCA_019237315.1 Actinomycetota bacterium | reverse complement strand
CGTCGTGTAGCGCAGGAAGAAATCGAGCTCGTCACGGTCCGCCGCGCGGTAGATGTGGCGCGAGCCGAACCCCTGCCGGGCCTTCACGAGTACCGGATACGGAAGCTCGTCCGGCAGTCCATCGGGAAGCCACGTCGGCGGCGACGGGATGCCGTGCTCGACGAAGAACTCGTGCGCGAGGTATTTGTCGGCGCAGAGCCGGATCGTGTCGGTACCGGCGAGGAGCACCACCGCGTCGAGGCGGTCACGTGATTCCGCGAGCACGAGGTGGTCGAGGTCCGCGAGCGGCACGATCAGGCGAACGTCGTGCAGCTCCACGAGCTCGTGCAGCGAGTCGACGTACCCCGGATCGTCGACCCGAGGCACGAGCGCGCGACGGTCGGCGGCGTAGAGCGCGGGCGCGAGCTCGTCGAGGTCGACCGCGAGCGTCGTCGCGCCGGCACGCGCGAAGGCCGTGACGATGTCGACGCGCTGTCCCGCGCACGTGAAGAGCACGACGGTCACGCGGCGAGCGTACCGTTCTCTCCGTGAGGACGGCTCGCCAGCGACGTGCGATCGTCGGCTTCTCCGTCGCAGCCCCGACGCTCGTCGTCGCCGGCATCTACCTCGAGACGAGGCTCTGGCTCGTCGCGAAGTTCCCCTACTTCATCGACGAGGGGCTGCTGGCCGCGTACGCGTACGACCGGAACAAGCTCTACTCGCTCGACCAGGGCGTCCGCCCGGGGCTGACGTGGTTCACGACCGCGGGGATGTGGCTGCACATCCCGCCCCTCGTCGCGATCCGGCTCGCGGCGGTCCTCTTCGGGCTCGTCGGCCTCGTCGCAGGAGCGATGCTCGCGGCGCGCTTCGTGGGACGCATGGCGGCCGCCGCGTTCGTCGTCCTCGCGCTCCTCACACCCTGCCTCTTCCTCTACGACGCACTCGGACTGCGCGAGCCGGTCGTGTCCGGGCTCGTCGTCGCCGCCTTCCTGCTCGAGCTCGAGCTCGCGCGACGCCCGAGCCTGCGCACCGCGGCGCTGCTGGGCCTCTGCTTCGCAGGAATCCTCTGGGTGCACGACCTCGGGAAGATCGCGCTCTACTTCGCGCCGCTCTCGCTCGTCTACTTTCCGTTTCGCTCGCCGGAGCGGACGCGGTTGGCGGTGCGCTGGGTCGGCTGCGCCGCCGTGTCGCTCCTCCTCGCGTTCCTCGCGACCGTCCCGCTTCGGTTCGAGAGCTCGTACGCGCAGCTCGGGGAGACGGAGCAGAAGATCGGCGCGACGCGAACGGTCTCCGCGTTTCTCGCGCACGCGCTGCGTGCCGTCGACGCGTCCTGGCCGGGCGTCCGCGACGCGCTCACCGGCTACGTCACGTACCCCGTCCTCGCGCTCGCACTCGTCGGACTCCTCCTCGGGCTACGTCGCCACCCGCGCTTCACGGCGCTCGTCGGGATCTGGGGACTCGCGCTGATCGCGGCGATCCTGAGCCTCGCCGCGACACCGTTCCCGCGCTACTTCGCGGTGGTGACTCCGTTCCTGCTCCTGCTCGCGGCGATCGGCGTCGAGGAGCTCGCCGCGTGGGTCCCGCGACCCTTGCTCGTCGTCGCCGTAGTCGCGGCGCTCGTGCCGGCGCTCGTCTTCGACGTCGCCGTGACGCGCGACCCGGTCTCCGCGAGCTACCCGCCGATCGACAAGGCCCAGTACATCACCGGCTACGCGGCGGGCACCGGAGTGCGCCAGGCGGTCGACGAGCTGCGTTCGATCGCGCACGGCCGGCAGCTCGTCGTGCTGAGCGATCCCGGGAAGGCGCCGCTCGCGCTCGATGTGCTTGCTCGGAGCGAGGGCCCGCGCGTCGAGTGGGTCTGGCCGCCGAATCCAGACGTGACGCGTGCGACGCTACTCCTCGACAACGGCGGCGCGTCCCCCCCGCCGAGCCTCGGGAGCTTCCTGGAGATCTGGCGCTACCAGAGACCCGACGGCGGCCAGGCGCTCGTCATCTCCGAGAAGCGCTCCTAGACTGGCGCCCATGCCCCGCCCGGTCGAGCCGCGCACGGCCCTCGTCACCGGCGCCACCGGCCAGGACGGCTGGTACCTCGTGCGGCGGCTGCTGGCCGAGGGATGGACGGTGGTGGCGCCCGTGCGCGACGTCGACCGCGCGGAGCGCATCTTCGAGCGGCACCCGAACCTCAACGCGGTGCGTCGCGACATCCGCGACCCCGGGCCGCTCAGCGCACTCGTGGGCGACGTGCGCCC